>JABFSO010000331.1 GCA_013140555.1 Cyclobacteriaceae bacterium
GAATTCCAAAAAGGGAGGTGGCATTATCGCTATGGATGATAGGAATTCCAAAAATAGAGGAGTCATTATCGCCACGACTGATAGGATTATCAAAACGAGAGGAGTCATTATCGCCATGAATGATAGGAATTCCAAAAGAGGAGGAGCCATTATCGTCACGACTGGTCCGAATTCCAAAACTAGAGGGACCATTATCGAAAATACTGGGACAATTTCCAAAACGGGAGAAGGCTAAGTTGAAAACAGGGAGAGGAAAGTTGATTGATTCTTTCTACTCTTTCAATATTTCTATTTTCTTTCGGATAGCTGATTCACCAGAACCTATTTGAATAAGATAAAGTCCATTCGCGATGTCCGGGGTTTCAATGATCACGTGGTTTTGGCCCTTTTGGATATAGTTCAGCAAGATGAATTTACCCGTTTGATCGATCAATTGAACGGGTAAATCTGCTAAGGCTAAACCTGGAATTGCTACTGTAAATTGTTTGCCTGTTGGGTTAGGATAAATGGTTGGTTCTTCTACGTCAACCCCATTAGTTGGGGTATCTGACGCTTTTCGTGCTATCGCATCTGAAATTGGACATGGTTCTCCCGGGCGACATGGACCACCACCACCACATGGCTCAATATAAATGCTTCCATAGGCTGTGCAACCCGAATAATAAACTGTTAAATCGTAGGTGCCACCACTGTAAACATTAATGGAACTTGAGGTTTGTCCGGTTGACCAAATTAACGAATTGTAGCCAGTTCCATTAAAGTACAAATTAGTATACCCGTACGTGCATAAATCTTGACTGACGTAGATGGGTGCGGTGGCCGGAATCATATTCACAGTAACAGAAGCTGTGGTAGTACATTGGTTTTGAAGACTCATGGCTGTTACAGTATACACGCCACCGGTGCTTGCATTAATCGTTGGAAATAGAGATCCAATCGATCCGTTCGACCACATAAATGTATTAATTCGCGTAATCGTGTTTGAACTTGTTTTACCGGAGCTAAACTCGGGCCCTGCGGAAAGTTGAACTGTAGAACCTTCGCAAATAGTTACAGAAGTGCCGGGGTTAACATAAATAGAAGGTGACGGCTTGACTGTTACCGACACAGCATTGCTCTGCTTTGAACAACCAAAAGAATTGTAAACAGTGACAAAATAATTGCCCGATGAGGTAGCATCTATGTATGGTGTTGATTGACCTCTTGACCAACTATATGCTGACCCGGCAGGCGCAGTGAGCCGAACAGAAGTACCGGCACAAAATGTGGTAGGGCCACCCACCGAAATAGTAGAAGCGGGTTGAGGATTTACCGTAACCGTATAATCAAAGGTATGACTGGAACAACCCGAAATAGTTTGGGTAATGGCATATACTACTGTGCCTGCAGTAGTTGACGTGTTAACTAATGTTTGTGCAAGCAGTGTGCCTGATCCTGCAGAGGCACCACTTACATTGGCGCTGATGCTTTTTACTGCCCATGTAAATTGAGGGTTTACTCCCGGTGAGTTGACAGTTACATTCGTAGTGCTACCCGAACAAAAGGTTTGGGTGGTGATAGATGGCACGAATGAAAAAGTAGTTGTTGCAAAGGGTGAACCGATATACTGATTATCAATAGCTTGAACACCCCACTCCACAGGGCCACTGCCGGGTAAAGTTATGGACCACGACAAATTATGATCTACATTACCACGGCCTACCACTTTTCTGTAACCTGTTGCCAAATTAGATAAGGGTGTTTGAATAAACTTTCCATTTTGCTTTACATAGATATTGTATGTAAGCCCCGGTGCAGGTGTTTGCCCATCTGATGCGGCAGACCAACTCATAGTAAGCGTATTACCACTTCTGTAAGTACATAAGTTCAGCGGACTGGTTGGCGGAGTATTGGGCATAAGTTTATTAGACCTCAAATTATTCCGCATCATTCCGTTACCATTGATATCTAAGTCACCATCATTATCAAAATCAATCCAGTTTTCGAAAAGATTTGTGCGATTTACGTTTGTTGTTTGCACTGCAAAGGAAGTTACCCAAGTCCCTCCATTATTTTCTAATACTATATTAACAGGATTAACATACTCATAATTATCACTGTTTTGTGCAAGAAGGAGATCGAGGTCTCCATCGTAATCAAAGTCTCCTAATTTGATTCTTCTAATTGAATTTAATGGCAACTCTATTTTTAAAAAGCCATTAGAACCTTTGTTTAATATCTGAGATAACTTGATCCAATTACCCCCAAACACATAATCTTTTTTGCCATCATTATTTACGTCACCTCCATCGCCAATTGGAAAATTAGAGCTTGAAGATAGAAATAAGCTATTATTGAATGTCTGATTTTCGTTTAGAAACAACTTCAATGGTCCAGGTTGGTATGCGGAACTAGATGTATTGGTGATATAATCTAAATCGCCATCATTATCATAATCAGCAGAGAACTCGGCAAAACCTTTATTTTGATAGAAACGATGTCCATAGGACTTAGTGTTTAGGCTGATTATGTTGAATTGATTATTCCCAATGTTTAGATGCAGTTCATCATTGTTGAAGTCAGGTGATACTCCAGTTATTAAATCAACTGAATTATCTGAATTTGCATCTGTTAAAGTTATTTCGTCTTTACTTGAACTCTTATCAATTACCTGAAATGAATTCCCACCGTTGAGATTAATAGCAATTTTATTCACACTACCTACGCGATAAAGATACATATCTAAATCGTTATCATTATCAAAATCAGCAAGCAAAAGTTGACCGTAGAATGCTCCCTCAATATTCCTCCAAAGAGTAAACCCGCTTTCAGAATATTTATAGATACCCAAGCCAGTGGTGGTTAATCCGATGTACTCCATCTGCCCGTCATTATCCATATCTCCAAAAGCATCCCAGGTAGGATAATCGGTTTTTGTAAATAATGGTAAACTGGCCGTGTTTACGTAGGCTATTCGCACGCTCGCTTTGGTGGTATTGCCAAATAGTGTAACTACCCGATAATAATAGTCGGTTCCTTTTACAACATCCACATCTTCATACGAAGTCACATTGGCACCTACTGTGCCGAGATCGATAAAGTTGGTATTGTTACCCACCGATCGCTGTATGCGGTAGCCGGTTTCATTCGCGGCCCGATCTTGCCAGGTAACTAAAATGCGTGAGTAAGATAGCGCAGTGGCTTTAATATCTCCGGCCGCATCCGATGTGTTTACATACACTTCGCCATTGTTTTGGCAACCCCGTTGATCCGTTACGGTAAAAATATAATTGTCATCGCCTTCGGAAGAAGAGGTAAAAACAGGCGCGGCCACCGTACCACTACTTAGTTTAGTAGCCGGTTGCCAACTGTATGTGTTGTTACCAAAGCCACCCGTAACAGCCGGATTGAGTGTAGTAGATTGGTTGAGCTTTAAGTCAAGTGAGAGAGGCGCAACTTCAGGACGATTTACAGTAACTACTACATTATCACTTGTACTGGTGCAACCGGACGATAAATTGGTGGTTTTTAAACTGTAGGTATAAGTTCCTTTTTGAATACCCGAAAAAGTAGGATTGGCTGCGGTGGTTGAACTTAAATAAGATAAGTCACTGGCATTGGGTGATGTCCACAGATACGATAATTCATTGGATGAAGTAGTTCCAAGGGTTACCGAACTTCCCAAGCAAACTTGTTGATCGGGTCCTGCATTAGCCGTAACCGGTCCGTAGATTGTAAATCGTTGCCTTTTGTATCCAATCCGATTATAACTCACACCATCATATTGATACACCGCAAAACTGAAATCGGCTGTCAATGGAAAAGCAGGTACCGGCACATTCATTTGTGCAAAATCTAATTTGTTGTTGGGCAGCGTCACAGCCGAACCGGGATGTGGCCAATACAATACTTCCGTTTTTGCAATAGGGCAATTGGTTTTTGAAGTGGGAACTGTAAACTGCGGTGGGTTGCTAGCAGACCAACAGGTGGATGAAATGGTGGCGGTTCCGATGTTAGCATAGCACCGACCGGAACCAAGACCATTTCTGACTTCTACGGAATTTATTCGTGTTTTGCGATTGGCATTCGCCTCGGTTACTACTGTAAGAGATGATTCTTTATACCCGGTTGTTGTAAAGTAGACCTCATGTGGCCCCCGAGTGTTGGCTGTAGCTGGGGAAGCGCTCTCTGTGGTTCCACCGAAATAGTGCGATTCGAAATCCCACGAATAATTGTATTTTGATCGGTCTCCGGCACCAATGGAAGCATCGGTGTATGTTACAGGCGTGTTTAATCCCACTACCACTGCGGAGTAAACAGGACCGAACATCACATCATTCACGGAAAAATCAGTAGCAAACGAACGTGCATCAACAATGGGAGGCACCGTAACACAATTTACACTTTCGGTTGTTCCACACCCGGTGGCATCACAGACGGTAAGCCGAACCGTATATTTTCCTGATCTGGCATAGGTGTGTGTAAATGAAGCAAGTGTAGAAGTTCTTCCATCGCCTAAATCCCAGCGATAATAGCTATAAGGAGGGCCGTTTCCTCCACTGACCGCGGCTGAAAATGAAGTTGAACCATCGGGCCCGGTTGTTAAACAGCCTCCTAAAATACTTGGACTAATATTGAAAGTAAGTGAGTTAATGAAGAGGTAGCTATTCTTTACTTTAGTAACGCTGCCATTGTCATCGGTTACAATCAAACTGATAGTCTTATTGCCAGGAGTGCCGTAAGCGATTATCGGATTTGCTTCTGTGTAGTAAGCTTGGGTTACCCCATTATCAAATTGCCACCAATAGCTTACATTTCCCACTGCACCGGTAACGGTGCTATTAAGCTGAATAGTTTGCCCGGTGTTGGCGGCAAATTGACTGGCTGTGAAATCAACTGTTAGTTCACTATACCCATTTTTGCTGACGGTGATGGCCGCTATCTTTTGCTCAGTAACACAATTAGTTGTAATGTCGCAAATTTTAAGGGTAATTGTTTTAGGTCCCAACGTGCTGTAAAGTACCGTTTGATTACCGGAGGTGGTAGATGTAGCAGGAGTAGCCCCACTTCCAAAATCCCATTGATAAGAAATCTGACCTGTGCCCGATACGACCGGTGCAAAAATAACAGGCTCATTTACTACCGGATTTGTTTTACTTACAGAAAAATCTGCATACAAACAACCGGTAGCAGATGTAGCATTATCACCACTGCCAGTATCTTTTCTACCGCCCGGAAATGTTGTGGAAACGCACAAGTCGTTTCCAGTGTTGAATTTATGATTACTGTCTACTCCAGAGGAGATGCCAGTTTCCCAAGTGCCATCGGCTAGGCGTGTCGGAATTTGGGAAGGATTGGTTTGCAAAGGGTTTCCGGCTAAATCTTCGCCCTGAATGTTCAATGTTTGAACGCCTGCCGGTGTGATGGCATTACGTATAAAAATAAACTCGGTGTCGTTCGAGTTGGGGACTGGTATAACCGAGTAATTTGAAAGTTGTGGAGGTGGAAATGCATCCGAGTAATTGGTGCCATCTACTGAAGGAATGTTAACACGAACATTTTTGGCTGATTCGCTTATAGTTATTTTAATCCAGACCTTATCCGTTGGCCCTGCCGCATCAAATGTTTGCTGCGTTGCTTGTAAGGCGGTTCCATTCCATTTCCAAACTCCGCGATAAACTAGACGTCCTAGTGCATTTCCTTTTCGTATGATGATTTCTTTGGCGTATGGACGGAAGTTGTCGATGATTACCGGAACATCACGTTCAGTTGCTTCAATAGTTCCATCAAAATTTGTGATGTCTTTTGCTCGTATACGTACGAGATACTTACCATCAGGATAGTAAGCTTCATCTATTGATCTTGCATCTTTGTTTCCTCTATTTGTTAAATCCCAGTCCTCAGTTTGACCACTACGTAAATTGGTATTCCAAAATTGATCGTATCGACCGTTTGCAGCTGTAGGGTTGTTGGTTAATATGTAGACGTGATTAGATTGATTTGATCTGTTATCGAATACATAATTACCTCGCTCATTTAATGGAATTGTATTGAAATTCAAATTTTCTATCTCCTGACCAATCGCTACACCAGCACTGTTAATAATTGAATATGAAGCAGCATTTACACCGCTATTACCACCAATACTTCCGCCACCAGTACCGATCTGAACATCTTTTAATCGTGTTACTATATCGATTTTACCATATGCATATTTGTAGATAGTTCCATTGATACTTTCGGATTCCCCTAGTTGATTGGTTGTATTTGTCTTGGAGTGACCGTTCATGCGAAACTCGGCTATCTTGTAGCCGTTTGCTGAAGTGTTGTCTGTTGCAGTACCATAACCTCCAAAGGGATACATAAATAATGGTCGCTCGGTGTCGGTAAATGGATTTACAAAACGATTAATGAAATTTGTCTCACCCTGCAACGCTTCTCCTGTAGTGTTTTGGTTTATATGAACATGGATGTCACAACCGCCTTCACCAGCAACATTCCCGAACATTACACCTAAAAATGTTCCTACTTGAACAGGCGTACCTTGACCATTGTTATTTGTTATTTCAGTTACTGGTTGATTTGTTACTGGGTTTGTAGAAGAAGGCTTGATATGCTTGTAGTAAACATCTGAACCATCTTGCAGCCGCACACGTATATAGCTATTCCAGCAATCGGATGAGGTATAAACGACAAACGCGGTACCAGCATGCATTGAAAATACTGCTTTGCCTGGGTTGTTAGCTAAAGGACTTGTAAAATCTACTCCACCATGAAACCGGGCGTTCGTGCCTCTAGATCGAAATTCGCCTACTACCCCACTGACATTTCCCCTTAAAACTGCCCCATTAGCATCTCGAAATGGCCAGATGTTTTGTCCATTGCCGGACAACACATATAAACATAGTATCATTGTAAATAAGCTACTTCTCATTAACATAATCGAATTTCATTATTTCATTGTCTTTAATTATCAACAAACCTTTTGGTGCCTGCTTAGACCTTAAAGACTCATTGCAATCTGATATTTGAACTTTTTGATCACTACTTGTAAATGTCCTATTGAATGCGTAGAGTAAATTTCCTTTACGCTCATGGATTTCTGAAAGCAAAACAATGATTGTATTCGTGTTAGGTATATCCGTAAGCGAAATGATGTCGGCTAGCCCATCATTCCTCAGTTTTGTAACACCTGATTCCGAGTAAATACTTGCATAACTTTTTTGATCAATTTGATTTCCGGTTAATGCATCAAATATGTATAATGAATTACTAGTTGCAGTGACCAAGATGGGTTGCTTGGCTGCAGTTAAACGCCATTGATTTGGCTCATTGGCATCTCTACTCCATATCTGATTTCCATTTTTGTTAAATATTTGAATGGAATTTCTGGGTCGATCAAAATTAATGACGTTAATGCAGTAGTATCCGGAAGAGCAGAGGACCTTGTTAATTTCTCCTTCTTGTCGGCTCACGCTTTTTTCAAACAAAAGCTTTCCACTGTGATCGATCACAAAAAACTTAGGATTCTTTTGATCGATAGAATTTGTTCCGATGATCATTTCTTTTCCATCCGTATCAAAATCCACCCATCCTAAGCCGGAGGCATATGGAATGAATGATTGAATCATTCGAAAATTGTTGTCGTATACCTTTATCTCATCTCCATAACCGCCACCTTCACCAAGATTTTCGATTAGTGTAAATGCACCATTATTAAAGAACTTGATAGATGCATAGATTGGTATTTGAAAAGATGCTACCCGATTCGCATTGCCATTTGTAATTGTATATTTTGAAATGGTCTCATATCGATTTGATTCGAGCGGATGTCTTTCTCTTGTAAAGGCTACTCCATTAAAGGAATGCACCATATACTCTTCTTTGGGTATTATATCATCGGTTAAAATAGCACCAGTTATTTCATCTACGTTGGTTAGGGCATTAAACCGTGAACTCTTCTCGACACCTTGTAGTTTTAGTTGTGCTTTTAATGAAGCTGAGCATAAAAGCAAGCAAATAAGGGCGATGCTCAATCTCTTACATTTCATCGCGGCTTTCAAAAAATGATGTGTGTCTTTTATCATGTTCATCTATTTTTGGTAAAAACTGATATTCAGTTGTCTAAAAGTGCATTAAAACAAAAAAGAGGACATAGTCACCAATTGTGCTTTTTTCTTGTAAAAGTTTTATGGAAATAAATTAGGGACTTAGGGGAAGGGTCTCAACTAATTGTGACTCAATACTCCGATAATTTTTTCATATTTTCTATAGGCCTATTACCGTATGTAAGTAAATGTGTGAAAACTATACTTTTCCAAGATTGATCAATACCCAATAAGTTGGGTATTGACTTCATCAAAAAAATTACAGGTACCTACTTTTTGAAAAAGTTATCCACATTTTGAGCGAAAAAAATTTTGTCTGTACACGTAACTAACATGTAAGGTTTAGGGTGGATTTGGTGGTTTTTTGTAAAAAAGACGCTAGATGTGAGTATTGAGATGTGAGAAAGCTTAGGGAAAATGAGCTGTTGCCGACTACTGAATGACGGATTTTAACTGGCAAGGGCTCGGTTGTTGCAAAATTCAGATTTTGCCAACTGTCTATTGACCATTGTCGATTTTAGTAGACACCGAGGTTTAAGGTCTCACCAAAACCTTCTCCGTTACCCACTTTTGATCGAAGTA
>JABFSO010000459.1 GCA_013140555.1 Cyclobacteriaceae bacterium
GAAGGCGAAAGCCGGCTGAAATTGGCTCTTTCCGAAGAAGATAGCCATGATATTGAGCATATTTATATGCTGTTGGCCATGTTGTATGACACTCGATCCATTCAGTTGGTGAAAGAGAATATTGAAAGTGGCACTTCCGAAGGTACTTCCTATGCCGTAGAATTGCTGGATGTTTTCTTGTCAGAGCAATTGAAACAACGGGTTATTCCGGTATTGGATGACCTTACCAATGTGGAAAAAATTAACCGATTGGAAGTTTTTTATCCCCGACTTCGGTTAGATAATAAATTGACACTCAAGTTCTTGATCAACCGCGATTTTACCCAATCCAATCGGTGGACGAAAGCATGTGCCTTGGAGCAAATCGGTTTGCTCAAAATCGCAGACTTTAAATTGGACCTAATTGCCCAATTGTTTAATCCAGACCGTCTGCTGCGCGAAATGGCTGCCTGGGCACTTTATCAGGTAGATACAGAAGAATATGAAATAAACACTAGGCGCTTATCTTCCGATTCGAAAAGATGGTTGGACAGGGCAGTTATTCCTTCCAAGCAGACGAAGGTTAAGCTGTACGATAAAATCGTGTTCTTTCAGCAACTTCCTATTTTTCAGGATATTCCGGGTATTGCGTTGTCATTTTTGGCCGACATTTCACGTGAAGTTAGGTTAGCTCCCGATGAGTTCATTTCAGTGGATGAAAAACTCAATAATGACTTTTATATGGTTTTGAAAGGTTCTGTTCAATATTATGAGAAGAGCAGATATGTAATGGATTATACTACCGGACAATTTGTGGGAGAAATGATCTCACCAGTCGGATTTGCAAATTCGAACCTTTTAGTGACCAAAGAAGAGACCGTTTTGCTTAAAATCAACAAAGATCAGTTCTATGAATTGTTGGCCGACAATATTAAGTTGGCCGATAGGGTATTGGAATATATTTGATTTTGTGCTAAATTTTGGACTTTTTAATTCATATTTGTTAGACCAAAGGTGATTTTTTAGACTATTGACAATATTTTTTAAGCTTTATTTTCCTTAATATAGTTCGTTTTATTTTGGCTATTTGATGTTAAACTACTCTGTCCAAGTTGGTGACCCCGATCAACAGGATTCGGATCTGAATTTTTCTTCTGAGAAGATAAATTCTAATCCATTTCCCGGATTACGACCATTTTCGTTGGACGAGTGTCATTTGTTTTTCGGCCGCGAAGGTCAGGCAGATGATATCCTTCTGAAGCTATCTCAAAATCGATCAGTTACCGTATTAGGTTATTCAGGCAGTGGTAAGTCCAGCTTGATGTATTGTGGTCTTATCCCTATGCTTTATGGTGGATTTATGACCCAAACCGGACCCAACTGGAAAGTGATCATCACACGCCCAGGAACATCACCCATTCAAAATCTGACCGAAAGTGTGGTTGATTTTCTTTTAGCAGAGGGTAGAATAGAAGAAGCAGATAAGCAAATTCATCGATCGGTAATCAGTTCGGTACTTCATAGTGGCCCTAATGGATTAGTGGAAATCACCCGCTATATCCAATCTTCCACCGATGAGAATGTCTTCTTTCTGATCGACCAATTCGAAGAGCTATTTCGTTACAAAGACTCCACTACGGAAGGAGCAGTGGATGAGTCTACTGAGTTTGTTAGCCTTATTTTAGCTACTGTAGAACAAACCGCAGTACCGGCCTATTTGGCATTGAGTATGCGCGCTGACTTTATGGGAGATTGCGCTTCTTTTCCAGGACTTACAAACTTGGTCAATAAAAGCAATTATCTGGTACCCCAAATGACGCGTGAACAAAAGCGCATGGTCATTGAAGGCCCCGTAGCCGTAGGAGGTGGTAGAATTTCACAACGTTTGGTAAAGCGATTGCTAAGTGACATTGGCGATAATCAAGATCAATTGCCCATTTTGCAGCATGCACTAATGCGTACTTGGGATTACTGGTTGGCAAACCGCGAACCTGGTGAGCCAATGGATTTGCGTCATTACAATTCAGTTGGGCAAATTTCACAAGCTTTGTCGCTCCACGCGAATGAGGCATTTGAAGAACTAAATAGTCAGGATAAGGAAATAGCCGAAATTCTGTTTAAAGCAATTACAGAGAAGAACCAGGAGAGTCAGGGAACCCGCAGGCCTACTAAAATTCGTACGGTGGCCGAGTTGGCTTCTGTTCCGGAGAGCAAAGTGATTCAGGTAGTCGATAAATTCAGACAGCAGGGTAGATCTTTCCTGATGCCGAGTTATCATGTTCCACTCGCATCAGAGTCATTAGTAGAAATTTCGCATGAAAGTTTAATGCGTATCTGGACTCGACTGGCTACGTGGGTAGATGAAGAGTTTGAATCAGCACGCATGTATAAGCGCGTGTCCGATGCATCGGCCATGTATCAGGTTGGTAAAACCAGTTTGTGGCGACCACCCGATTTGCAATTAGCTTTGAACTGGCAAAAGAAACAAAACCCTACCCGCACTTGGGCACAGCGCTACGATGTAGCTTTCGAGAGGGCAATCGTTTTTTTGGATACGAGTCGCATCACCTTTGAGGCCGAATTGAAGAATCAGGAAATGCTACAACGCAGAATGCTGCGAAGAGCACGAATCACGAGTATTGTATTAGCTATTGCCTTGCTCGTATCCATTGGATTCTTCTTCTATGGATTGATCAACAATATCGAAATGCGAAAGCAAAGCAAGGCTGCATTGGAGGCCAAAGCTCGTGCGGAAGAACAAACACAAATAGCGGTCAAACAAAAAAATCTAGCTGATGAAGCTACGAAGGTAGCAGAGCAAAAAACAAAGCAACTACTTGAGAAGGAAAAGGAACTGTTAAGTGCTTTGGAAGAAACTAGGGCAGCGAAAAATTTCGCCTTAGATCAAGCACAAGAAGCAAAACGACAGGAACAAATTGCCAAAGAGTCTAGCGTGAAAGAGCGCGATGCCAAGGAAATAGCTGTTCAAAAAACTTTTGAGGCCGAAAAAAGTTTGGAGCGAGCGAATAGCCTTTATTTCCTCACGGTGGCTCAGTCATTAGAAGCTAAATCGGAAAATATTGACGATAAAGATCTTGCCGGCCTTACTGCCATGCAGGGATATTTGTTTCACAACAAGTATGGCGGTAAAAAATATGACCCTTATGTATTCAGAGGCTTGTACTATGCCCTTGCTAAATTGTCGGGTTATAACTACAACGCAGTGCGGGTGCCCGGAGGGTTGAAGAACAAAATGTTTGCTTTAGCAGTCTCACAAAATTCAGAACGCTTTTTCACCACAGGTAACGATGGCCGAATAGTAGAAGGAAATTATATTTCGCAGAAGGCAAATGCACCTTTTTACGAAAACAAAGGTCAGGCAAATCGGGTGCTCGCACTTAGCAAAGACGAAAAATACCTGGTGAATGGAAATGATTCGAGCAATCTGGAAATTTTCTCCTTAGAGGCTTTATCAAAAGAGCCACTTGTTATTTCCGGTCATCGAGGGTTGATAACAGATATTAAATTCCTACCTAACAATACCGCGTTTATTTCTGCATCATCCGATCGCACCTTGCGATTGAATCAAGTAACCGGACAAAGCAAAGTCATCGCTACGCTTCCTTACGAATTAAAGTCAATTGATATCAGTTCAGATGGTAATTGGATTGCCGGTGCATCACCTGCAGGTAAATTGATTTTGATCAACACCAAAGATTACACGTATAGTGAAATAGCCTCTGAAACTTCAGCGCGTATTTTGTCGGTAGCATTTCATCCTACGGAAAAGATAATTGCCTATGGTGTGGAGGTACTTGGCGATAATAAGGCAGTAACAAAAGGATTGGTAAAAATCTTGGATTTGAATACTCAAAAAGTGAAAGAATTATTGGGCCATAAAGCTGGCGTTACTGACTTGGAGTTTAGCCCGGATGGCAAACTGCTTGCAAGTGCAGGGTTAGATCGCAAACTTCAAATGTGGGTAGTTGATCATGCAGAAGATTTGCCAGTAGTGATGGATAATAATAATGGAAACGTTTGGAAATTGGGCTTTGCCAAAGGCTCTGATTATTTGGTGGCATCTTGCAATGATGGACAAATCAGAGTTTACCCAACTGATACCAAAGTATTGGCAGAACGGATTTGCCCGAACCTATCAAGAAACATGACAGTCGAAGAATGGAGAGTTTATGTAGGAGAGGATATTAAATATGAATCGACCTGTAAGAGTTTATTGATTAAAGATTATTAACGGCATCAATGGCACTAAAGAGAATTGCTCTCCTAATTCTAACCACATTCTACCTGCAAGTTTCACAAGCGCAGGAGAATTGCCAGCAGGTATTGGATATGGCCAATGGCGAATTTGAAGCCGGACGCTTTTATGGTTTACCTTCCATGTTGAAAGGATGTCTTGAGTCAGGTTTTACAAAAGAGCAGCGATTCAGAGCTTACTATATTCTGGCGCAGGCTTATCTGGTATTAGAAGATCCGATCGGGGCCGAGAATAGTTACCTGAGTTTACTGAAAGAAGATCCGGAATTTAAGCCTAATGAGAAGGATGATCCAATCGATATTGTTTATTTAAGCAAAAAGTTTACCTCACGACCACGGTTTACACCGCATTATCGAATTGGAGCCAATGTCACATTCCCTGGTGTAATTCAAGGAGTATCGACATCAGCATCCCCTTCTATAGTAATGGCGAACACACTACGCGTGGGGTTGCAGGCTGGCGTAGGGCTGGATTGGAATATTGACGACAATTGGAGTGTTTGTACTGGAATCAGTTATGCAGTAAAATCATTTGGGGTTACAACCTCAAATATTGCTAGGAGCGATGTCAGCACGTTGATTGACCGATCCAGTTGGTTGGATATTCCCATCTACCTAAAATATTCATATGACTCCGGTAAGATTCGGCCCTTCGGTTATATCGGATTTGCCGCCAACCTTTTAGTTTCAAGTTCGGCCTCTTTGGTTTTTAATGACAATAGTTCGGTATCAGCCCAAACTCGTATAGCTCAAGGCCCGGATATTGACTTGGGTTTTAAACGCAATTTCTTTAACCGCTCTATTGTTTTTGGCGGTGGCGTTAAATATAAAATTGGAAAGAACTTTCTGTATGCTGATGCACGATACATGGTTGGCATCAATAATATTACGATCCCCGATAAAAACTATTATAATTCAGATGGAACACTCGCCACCACACTTACTCAATACCAGTATGTAAGTGATTTTCTAAGGTTGGATAATTTGTCAATTTCATTCGGATATATTCGACCACTTTATGATCCAAGAAAACTAAAGAAAGGAACGGGTAAGAATTTTTTTAGAGGGATGTTTAAGTCAAAGAAAAAGTAATGAAGCTCCTATTCCCTATTTTTCTAGTAGTTATATTCTCAACACTCACATCTTGTGAATCATCAGAACCATCTCCTAATTCAGATTACTTTCTGAAATTTCTGGGAAACGATGGGGATCAAAGTGGGGTGGATTTTGTGGTCAATGCAGATGGTTCGGTTATTGTTTTAGGTAACACTCGCGCCTCATCCACCGATGATCAGGATATATATGTTGCCAAACTTAATACCCAAGCAAAAATAGTATGGGAAGTAATTTTAGGCGAATCACTGGATGATGATGCTAAAGATATTGAACTGCTCTCGGATGGTAGTTTAATAATACTTGCAAACTCGGAAGTAGCAGTTGGCAACAACGATGTATTGTTGATTAAGCTCGATCAAAATGGTGTGGAGACGGGGCGTGTGCGTCAAGGATTAACCGAGCAAAGCAGTGTAATTGCCAGGAACGAAAATGCCAAATCTATAACAGTTATAAATAGTGGATTTGTAGTTGCGGGAAGCACCAGTTCAATTCCTAGCCCAGCAATTGATAAGTCGGATTATATGTATATGAATTTTCTGCCGGATTTAACATTAAAGCCCAACTGGAGCAATACAAGCGGATATCCAGGAGAAGATGAAGCCATCAAGATTATACAGAAAGACGCAACTACATACTACGTTTTTGGCTCAACAAACAGGTCTCTTTCTGGAGCTTTATCCGTTAATGATTTGAACTTTACGATTTTTGGCCTTGGTGCCGATGGTGAGCCTGCTTTGCAAGGACTTTATTTAGGTAGTCCTAGTCAGGAAGAAAAAATGACGGGCTTTTCAGATGCTTCCAATCAACCTTTCCCAGGATATACTCTTTCAGGTACTGCTCAAAATGCCGTTGATGGAGATATTTACTTTGTCAAGTTAAGAAGCCAATTAAATTTTAGTGAGAATAATGGAATTAAACCTGATGTTTTAATTGAAAGACCTCTTGGACTTAACTTGGGCAAATCAGCCCTTCAGAAATCCTTCAATGATTCTCCGGCAAACAACACTTTCTTTGTGGCAACCGAGAAGTTGAATGGAACCTCACTGGATATTTTATTGGCTAAGTTGGACAGCCGTGGAAACAAGCTTTTTGAAGTAACTTTTGGTAGTAAAGAGGGCGATGATTTTGCCGGAAAAGTAGTGGAGTTAGCAGATGGCCGTATCCTCATGATCGGTACCATGACCATGGGCGGAGTGGTAGATGGTCAAAAGAAAATTGCTTTTATGAAGTTGAATTCACAAGGCAAACTTGCTCCATAAAAGCACGGGTTTTTGCTTAAAATTGGTTACTTTTAAGGTCGAATAGTAATTATAATTATTGTTCGTTGGCTTAACCTTTAACCTGAGTAACTTGAAGTTCATTTTACGCCCCCAACCTAAAAAGAAGTTTCAACGCGCATTCCTTGTCACAGCGTTTTTCTTATGTTTTATAAGCTTCGGATATTCCCAGGCCACATTTAATTCGGCAGCCTCGGGCAACTGGGGTGATGCGGGCACTTGGGCGATAGCAAGTGGTACAGATGGTGATGGTATCCCTGATGCAAATGATGTTGTTAACATTCTAAATACGCACATAGTTGCCGTAAGTGACGGAGCTGCAGCTCCGTCTACGCATGCATGTAGCTCTATAACCATCAATTCGGGTGGTACGCTTAGAACCAATTCTGGAACATTCGCTCGAACACTTCTTGTCGGAGGAAATTTCACTATCGCTTCAGGTGGAACCTACACTGTCAACGATGCAGGGCTTACTATTTCTCATTTTTTATCGGTTGGTGGAAATTTTACCAACAACGGAGGAACGTTTACCCCACTGATTGCGAATACATCATTACAAGTAACTTTCAATGGCACAGCAGGACAACTTATTAATGGTACGGTAGCATCGCAAACTTTCAATTCTGTTATCGTCAATAAAACATCGGGCACTTTATCTACAGGTGGCAGCACAACTTCGCTTACCGTTTCCGCCTTTACACTTACTCTTGGAAATTTTACAGGCCCCACCACATTTACTTCAACTGGGACTGTCACACTATCTGCAGGTGTTTTTACAGCAGGAACGAATACAAACGTAGGCGGAGATTTCATCAATAATGGAGGTGCTTTTACTCCAGGAGTTGGAATAATTACTTTTAATGGTACAGGTGCACAATCTATTGCCGGCAGCGCAACTACACAGTCATTTGCAAACTTTGTAATCAATAAAACTGCGGGTACTCTTTTGAGTGTTGGAGGAAGCACAACACAGATAAATGTTAGCAACTTTACGCAAACGCTTGGTAATTTTACCGCGCCAGCTACGGTTGCATCAACGGGCGGAATTACACTTACCGCAGGCACTTACACGGCAGGTTCAGATTTAAATGTAGCAGGTAACTTCACCAATAATGGCGGTACTTTTACGGCAGGTTCAGGAACGGTTACCTTAAATGGTACCACTCAAACATTGGGCGGAACGACCAGCACCACTTTCAATAATCTTACAATAAACAATGGAGCGGTAACATTGGGTAGAAATACAACAAGTAATGGTACCTTATCAGTAGTAATTCCAGGATCTCTTGCATTAAGCACATTTAACTTTAATTCAAATGGTTTATTGAGTTTAAATGGATCAACCATTTCCGGATCTGGAACATTAACACTTGCAGGCAATATAACCACCAACGCAAGTGCAACAAGCTCGGTGATTAGTGCTCCGGTTAGCATGTCATCTACACAGACTTTAACCATCAATAATGGAGCATCTTCTCCGGATTTATCGGTAACATCCATTATCTCAGGTGCATCTGGCTTAGTGAAATCCGGAACCGGAGAATTGAGCTTATCAGGAGCTAATAGTTTTACAGGAGGTGTTTCATTAACTAATGGAACTCTGGACATCAACAATAGTTCAGCCTTAGGTACAATTGCCGGAACATTCACCATTAACGGTGGTACAATCAATAACACTTCCGCAGGCGCTATCACAACTTTAAATTATCCGCAAGCTTGGAATGCTGACTTTACATTTACGGGCACACAAAATCTAAATTTTGGAACGGGTGCAGTTACTCCAAATTCGAATAGAATAGTTGCCGTTACCGGTGGAACACTTACTGTAAATGGAGTAATCGGAGGGGGTGCAGTTTCCATAACAAAAGAAGGCGCAGGCACCTTGATAATTGGAGGTTCCAATACCTTTACAGGCGGTGCAATTATTAATGCGGGTGTTTTAAGATTAGGTAATGCGGGTGCGCTGAATTCAACCACACCGAATGCAGTTAGTTTCGGTTCT
>JABFSO010000481.1 GCA_013140555.1 Cyclobacteriaceae bacterium
ATTGTAAAATTTACTCCGCTTAAGTTTGGCATGGGGCATTTCACTTTTGCACCTTCACAAGCCAGGCAGTATCGGGCACTTATAAAAACCAAAGCTGGAAATTCAATCTCTACAAACCTGCCCGCTATACTTTCTAATGGATATAGCATGCGTGTTGTGGACAGCGTTGATAACAAAATAGTTGTTCAGGTTCGCGCGGCATTACATACTCGTTCGCTCTATTCCGGTGCATATCTTTTTATTCATGCCCGCAATATGATTTCGCATGTATTGTACTTGCCCTTTGCAAATGGGAAGTGTGATTTTATAATCGACCGAAAAGATCTATTGGAAGGGATATCGCACTTTACAATGTTTGATACGGACCTTCTACCGCAATGTGAAAGATTAATTTTCACCAAGCCAAAAAAAGGAATGGAGCTATCCGTTGTCCCTTCAGAATCAAACTATACTACGCGTCAAGCTGTATCAGTAGAACTAAGGGGTGCTTTGAAGGAGGAGTTCCTGGGTTCCAACTGCTCCGTTTCTATCTATCGAATCGACTCAATTCCACATTCATTAGAAAATATCAAAAGCTATTTCTGGTTAACTTCTGAGCTAGGCGGGAAAATCGAATCACCTGAGTATTATTTTTCCACTGATGCATCCTCACAAGAAGCCATCGACAATTTGATGTTAACTCACGGTTGGAGGCGGTTCAAATGGAGGGAGGAAGTATTGAACGCAATCAGAAAAAAAACATTTCTTCCAGAACGGAATGCCGCTATTGTGGAGTTCAAAATTCAGCAAGGAAACCAGCCAATGAGCGGTATTGATACCTATTTAAGTATGGCATCCGGACAAACCAAATTGTGGGCAGCTAAGAGTGATGAGAATGGAATCGCTCGATTTGAGATTCCTGTGCAACAACCTAATTCAACAATGATTTTGCAAACGCATTCGGCCATTGATTCTGCTTTACGAATAGAGATGATTTTGCCTTTTCGCAAGAAGGAAAAAAAATGGCCAGCCGTTCCAATTAACCTCCCCGCATCCATTGAGTATTCTTTGACAAAAAGAAGCATTGGCATGCAAGTTCAAAATATCTATGCCGCAGAAAAAAATGATAAACAGTCTGAAAGGTCGATTGACTCTTATTTCTATGGAACAGCGGATGAAGTATATGCTTTAGACGACTATACTCGGTTTCCGATCATGGAAGAGATATTGCGCGAATATGTTCCCGGTGTTTTTGTTCGGAAGAGAAAAGATGGTTTTCATTTTAGCGTGTATGATCAAAAGCGAAAGAGTGTATTTGAACAACCTCCGATGATGCTCTTAGACGGAATGCCTATTTTTGATGAAGATGAATTAATGAAGCTCGACCCTACTCAAATTAAAACGCTAGAAGTGATTACGCGAAAATGGCATCTCGGTGAATTTCAATCTCATGGAATTGTGAGTCTAAAAACATACGAAGGCGAAGGCGTGGCTTTATTGACCAATCCACGACTTCTGAAATTAGACTATGCAGGATTAAGCGCAGAAAAAGAATTCTACTCTCCTAGTTATGTATCAACTAATTCCAACAGTCGTATTCCCGATTATCGTCACTTACTGTATTGGAATCCATTGGTACAACCAAAGGATGTTATTGAAAAACTTTCTTTCTTTACATCGGATGTTACAGGCAAGTATAAAATTGTAGTAGAAGGCATATCTAAAAACGGAATGATTGGGTATACCGAAGCCACCTTTTCTGTTGACAAAAAATAGTTAACTCAATAACTTGAATTCCAATCGATCCAACTATTCGCTCGCACAAGGCATCCTGCTGGCGCTGTTAGGTGCCGTTTGTTTTTCTACCAAAGCCATTTTTGTAAAACTTGCTTATCGCGATACGCAGATCGATGCTCTGACATTGCTTGCGTGGCGAATGATTTTTTCTGTTCCGTTTTTTGTTGGTGCCGCTGTCATCTCGTCCACCAAAGCAACAAGCACTAAATTTACACCACGGCAGTGGGCATACATCGCTATTATCGGTTGCCTGGGGTATTACATCAGCAGCCTGCTCGACTTTCTTGGGTTGGCCTATGTTTCTGCCGGCATCGAGCGTTTGATTTTATTTGTCTACCCCACATTGGTTTTGTTGATGTCGGCTGTGATTTTCAAAGTAAAGATAAAGCCGTTGCAGTGGCTGGCGGTAGCGATCACCTATGTGGGACTTGCCATCGCATTCATCAGTGAAATTGATTGGGGCGCACCACAAAGCAATCACTTCTTGTTGGGCTCTTTGTATATTTTCATCTGTGCCTTTACCTATGCTGCCTACATCGTTGGCAGCGGGAGATTGATTCCACAAGTTGGCGCTTCGAAATTTAATAGCTACGCGATGAGCTTTGCATCGGTAGGAGTGTTTTTACATTTTGCTCTGTTCAGCAATGTCTCGCTGTTTCATTTGCCTCCGCTGGTTTATGTGTACAGTTTCTTGATGGCTGTTTTTTCTACCGTCATTCCTTCGTATTTGGTAACTGCCGCCATTAACCGAATGGGATCGGACAACACGGCCATTGTTGGAAGTGTTGGGCCCGTATCAACTATTGTATTGGCAAATATTTTTTTAGGAGAGGCAATCACCTTCTGGCAATTGGCCGGAACTTTATTGATCTTGGTTGGCGTATTGATCATCGGCAAACAAAAATAGGTTATGAAATCGCTATTAAGAAGTTCTACACTCAATGTGATGATAACTCAAGTGATTCCATGTGGCCACTAAAAAGCAATTGTTAACACATGAAAAAAAATTTGGTTTTGATCGTGCTTCTGGCTACCGGTGGCACTCTCCTTGCGCAAAAAGCAACCTCGCATATTTTTGTGTTTCTTCACAAGCGAACTGACTTACCTGAATTACCCAAAGCAGAAGTTGATAAACTAATGGAAGGGCACATGGCGAACATTAACAAATTGGCGGAAGAAGGAAAGCTGCTGGCGGCAGGACCTTTTGAAGGCGGTGGCGGAATTTTTGTTTTCAACACCACCAATCGTGCCGAAGTAGAAGAATGGCTGAAGGGTGATCCCGGCATTCAGGCAAATCGTTGGCGACTCGAAATGTTAACATACACACCTCGTACGGGTGGCATTTGTAAAGCAAGTGAGCCGTATCAGATGTTGATGTATTCATTTGTTCGATTTATTCCCAACATCGCTAAGTTTAATGTTGAGGATGCACCTGAGTTATTCGGAAAGCATGAGCGATATGTAAAAGATCTGATAAAAGACGGCAATACAATTGCTGAAGGAACATTTGGAGACACTGAAGGTGGCATCTGGATTGTGAAAGGGGAGTTTAACAAAGAGGCTGTTGAGAAAGCCCCCGCTGTTCGCGAAGGACTTTTGGAATTGGATTTTAAACAGTTGTATATCGCTAAAGGCGCGTTTTGCGAGAAATAAAATTTCCTAGTTCAACTCTCTATTCTGCCACAACCACGGCCAGCTGATTTCCCTTTTTATTAATGGCCAAGCGGGTAATGCCTTTGATTTTGTCGTGTGCCTGCATTGGGATTTCGATCCATTTCTTTTCTTGAGCAGGGTCGAGCCAATAAATTTTTGAGCCATCACTCATGATAATTTTACCATCAGGTGTCCAACACAAATCTTCCCTGCCTGATAATGTTGTTGCGATATCGGTTATGACTCCTGTACTTTTATCAAATCGTTTGATTATCCACTCACTGTCCGAAACTTTATGAACAAAACTCATCGCATTCTGATCAGGTATTGCATGCAGTGATCGACCGATCTTCTCTGCTAGGATTTTATCTGTTTTTGCCTTCGTGTCATACAGCCTTAATGTTTGTGGTTCACCCAAAACAAAAAGAAGTAGTCGGGTGTCATCGATCCACGCGTGATAACCAACAATTAAGTTGTCGATGATTACTGTGGGCTGTCCGCCATCCACCGGATATTTCCCTAAATCCTGTGCATTGTTATCTCGCTGAATAATACATGAAATAAATTTTTTGTCGGGTGTGAGTGTGGGCGAGTATTCGCGCTCCGAGGTTTTAGTAAGATTAGTCGTCTCACCAGTTTTGTAATTGAAAATCTTTATGTCGGAGCGGCCATCGTCATTGAATGATGAATAATAAATCAGTGATTTCTCCGAATGAAATGACGGCTGATTGTCGTAGCCCGTATGATTGGTGATATTCTTTGGATTAGAAAGCGTGAGCTTCGCTTTGTTGCTCTGTAAATCAAAAAGAAAAATTTCCGAACCGGTTTGGGCGTACATGTTTATCCCCGCTGACTCTAGCATGAAGAAGGCAGAAATAGAAACAATTATTTTTTTCAGTTTCATATTGTAACATTAATTCTTAATCACCTTTGCAAACAATTTGCCTTTGTCCGTTTCTATTTCAATAATATAAACTCCATTCTGGAGGGACACTAAGCTAATTTCAACATTATCTTTATTTTCAATTCTTTGCGCTTCTTCTAACTTACCATTTACATCATGCACCCTTACATAAAAATAAGTTTCCTGTCTTGGCAATTGAATAATTACTTTCTGTGAAGTTGGGTTGGGATAGACTTGAATACTCTGTAATGAGTCGTCAGCAGAAACGATAACTAGCGATATACAATCACTCGTTTCAGTACAACCGTTTTTGTTCAAAATAAGACCATAAGAACCCGGCTCTAAGGGAGTAAATGTACTTTCGGTAGCTCCCGGTACCGGAACGGTTTTCGATCCTTCACATTTGACCCACTGATATAAAGCATTTGTCTCTTGCGCAACAAGCTTATTTACGGATTGAATAATTGTCTTATTCATTGACTTTACGGTTAAAGTCAGATTTACCACGGAGTCACATCCCTTGTAAGCCCTATACTTATACACATATTTTCCTGGTTCACTTACATAGCCAGCACCAAATTGAAACTGTTGACCTTTGCAAATATCTCTCGATACAGATAAGTTCGAATAATCTGGTGTTACAATTAAATCAAGAACCGCTGTTAATTCGCAACCACTCTCATTTATAAATTTACGTGTGTACTGTCCTGATTGTGTGAGTACGCTCGATCCAAACTCAAATGATTGCCCCCAACATATTACTTCCGTGGAGTAGATCTTAGCATTTGGTTCACATTCATGAATCTGGAGAATTTGATTCACAGTTATGTTCTTAAGTATTTGGCTCTTATTTCCTGGCCATAACACAACTATTGAATCAATAGTGTTTGACTTTCCTAAACCAAAAGTTAATCGTAAGCTCCCTTGACTAGCGCGGCCCGTATTGCCAGACACTTGTTTCGTTTGCCAAAAGCCGTTGCTCTTCACTTTTACTTTTGCGCCAATACCTGCTTTATTTGAAATGGTTCCCATTAAAGCAATGCCAATGAAGTTGTTTCCGGAATTTTTATTCTCAAACAAATATCCCCTGTTAAATCCGCGTCCTGCTACGTACAAGTCTTCGTATCCATTGTTATCAAAATCAGAGGCTGAAATGCTCCATGAAAACGTTCCGGTAGCAATTAATGATGTGTCGAATATTCTGGTAAACGAACCATTCTGATTATTTTTAAACAAAGAAACCGAGTCCGTATCGGTTGATCTCGAAACAGCCAAATCAATGTATCCATCATTGTCATAGTCTGTCCAAGTAGAGCTGTAGCTCCAGTTGGATTGGTTTACTACTGGATCGTTGGAGATTTTTATAAACGTTTCATCTCCATTGTTCTTGTATAAGAAATTTTTCTGACCGCTGTTGGTAACATACAAATCTAAAAAGCCATCATTATTATAGTCGCCCCACGAAGCGCTGCGCGATTGCCCACCATCATTTACAATTGAGCCCGCGGTTATTTTCTGAAATGTCCCATCTCCTAAATTTTTATAGAGTGAGTTGTTTTGATTTCCGAAATTGGCCACGAACAAATCAATCTTACCATCATTATTATAATCTCCCCAAGCACAGGAAAATGATGCTTCAGAATCAGTGACAATATTCCCTGCCACTATTTTTTGAAATTGTCCGTTTCCTAAATTCTTATACAAATAGTTTTTGTTGTTTGTGGCCTGAAACAAATCCAATAACCCATCATTATTATAATCAACCCAGCAAGCATCCCACAAATTGGTGGCATCTGTAGCTAGTACACCTGAAGCAATTTTCTCAAAGACTGTCCCGTTCTTATTACGAAATAGAGAATTTGCACCTGAATAATTTCCAACAAATAAATCCAGTAAGCCATCATTATCATAATCTCCCCAACTACCTGCATACGAATCACCTTTTGTGAGAGCGACAGGGTCATTTGTAATTCGGCTGAAAGTTTTGTTCCCGTTATTTTTAAACAAAAAGCTCTCATACCCTGCATAATTCACAACAAACAGATCATCATATCCATCTCCATTATAATCGCCCCATGCGTGGCCTAAGGAGGGACCCTTTGTATTTAGTAGAACATTATCAGCAAGATCAGCATAATTGGTTTCAATATTATTTTTGATACATGAAGATGTAACCTTGCAACCGTATTTTGTAATTTCAACTTTATAGTTGCCTGCTTTTGTTGCCGTATACGATTTACTTGTCGCTCCGTTAATCGGCAAATTAGTGCTACAATCTATCCAAGAGTACTGTGCACCCGCTTCAGTTGCTGTAAAAGTACTGCCAATGATAGTAACCGTTTTATCAATGGATGGCGAAGGAGCTATGTATCTTGCCACAACGAATGCTTCGCTATTACGAGATTCTCCTGCAATAAGGAGTTTTCCATCGGGTTGAATTACACCTTTATAGGCATAATCTTGTGACGAGTTGTCAATGTCTAAACGAGCAAGAGCATTCGTACCAAAGCATATATCCTTTTGCCCCGATGTATCAAATGAATAAATCGCAAAATCCCTGCTTGGCGCTCCATACGTATATCCAAACACAACGATCTTAGATGAAGGAATATGATAACCTATGGACGCTGACCACATGCTAATGTTTGTATCTGCAAAACCTGAAACTCCAAAAGTTGTGTCGTAAGAGCCATTGGCGTTAAATCGGTATACTCCACTTGTACCTTGAATTTTTACACCAGATGCAATGATCTTATTATCCGGTTGCACTACAACATCTGATAAACTCTCTGTTCCTCCAAAATCGACTATTACATATCCTTCGCCATTAAAGTTGTTATCATAAAGCCCATCTTTGGTAAGTCGCATAATAAATCCATCGTCTCCTGTGGTTGAACTGGAAGTTGTGCCAGCCAATAATATCTTATCATCCGATTGGATACTCATTCCTTCTATTCTTTCGGAGCCGCCTACTTGTAAATCAATATTTAAGAATCCATCTGAACCAAAGGTGGTATCTAACATACCCGTGGTGGTATATCTTGCAACCGTTAGATCGTTCACGTTTGTTCCGCTATACCCTCCAGCAATCACTTTTCCGTCAGACTGCAATGCCAGTGTTGTAATTCTCTCCCAAGTACCCGTCAAATCTGTCTCAACTATTCCCGTTCCACCCCAAGATGAATCTAGTGTGCCATTAGTGTTCAATCTTATAAGGAAAAAATCATCCGTGTTAAATCCGCCTACAATGATTTTCCCGTCACTTTGCGTGATCACATCCAATGCGGTTGCGTCTCCATTAATCAACTTTTTGCCATCATCGTCAAATGTTGGATCTAGTACACCATCTAAAGAATAAGCAGTAATGCTTAAGCCTTTTTCGGTAAATGAGCTAGAGAATCCAGCCAAGTAAATACGATTGTTTGTTGCGGCTACTGCGTTTGATCTATTAAAATCGAAACCCGGTACATCATTTTCTAGGATTTTAGTAAGCACCACACCTCCATTTCCAAAAGATGCGTCTAATACTCCAGGCTGCGAATAAGATAAACTAGTAGTTAACAAAAGGAGCGCTCCTAAATTAATTCTCATAAAAAGTAATATTGATTTTTAAGCAAGGCTTAGCCACCGATAATAAGAGTAAAAATAGTCATTCCCATCCGCATCGTTTTTCAACTAGCCAAGGGAATGACAATTAAATTAATGTTAAATGTTTACTTCTTAGAAGTAGCTGACGGCATATACATATAATCCGTAGTAAGCGCGAGCAGTGCTTTCACGCCTGTCAAAAACGATTTTTCGTCAATCATAAAATCGGCTGTGTGGTGAACGGGTTGCTTCTCCAACTTTACATCGGTAGGATAGGCACCGAGAAAGAAAAAGACACCCGGCACTTTTTGTTGAAAGAAAGAAAAATCTTCAGCCATGGTTACAGCCGGAGTCGGAATTACATTTTCCTTTCCCGCTGCACGTTGCAAGCTGGGCATCATTATCGCAGTTAATGCAGGATCATTGTACGTTACCGGATAGCCGCGGCTGATATTCGCCTCGGCAGTAGCACCGGCCGACTCCGCAATTTTTGATACGGTCTGTTTTATTTTTTCGTGGACTTTTGCCTGCATCGAAACATCAAACGTGCGGATGGTTCCTTCCATCGTAGCCGTTTCCGGAATGATGTTTCCTCTGTTTCCGGAATGAATACTTCCAATCGTGATCACGACTCCGGCCTTCGTCAACTCCGACTGACGACTTACGATAGTTTGTAAT
>JABFSO010000094.1 GCA_013140555.1 Cyclobacteriaceae bacterium
GCTCACTCCCCGGTCAATGGATTTGAACATCCCACTTCCACTAATCCCATCTATATTACCGAACCCTTCGCCTGTGCCGATGTACATCACATTGTGGTTCGAAGATGCCATTTCCAAAACTGTGGTCGCCAAGTTTGAAAGATCAGGTGTAATGAGTGTCCACGCACTTCCGGCATTGGTTGTTTTCCACACACCTCCACCTACGGATGCTGCATACCAGGTATTTTTATTTGGATCATCCGGATCGACCACTAACCCCCGCGTTCTGCCGGGCACATTGGCAGGGCCTCGTTCTTTCCATTCTAAAATTCCATTTGATTGTGTTCTTGCTTGTTTTTTATTTAAGCGCTCAGCTGCTTGCTGGGCTTTTATTTGTTCTTTCAATTTATACCCGGATAGGTAGGCGGGTGCGTTGGCATCTGCCGGTGTGCGAATGTCATGGTGAAATTTGAAGAATTCATCCGGGCCATCAAAATATTCTTCTTGCGCGGGTGTAGCAGAAGTGGATACCGTTGTTTGAGTAGGCAATGCGAACCACGAAATAGATCCGCAGTAGATTGCCGTTAATAAAATAACTTTTGATGACTTCATGGATTGTGGGAACTGGTTTTTATTTTTACCTGACGGATAAACTTCGAAATATCTTCGTCTTTCTTCATCATGCCGGGGGCATTATAAATTTCTACTTCGTCTTCAGAAATCCATTTAATATAGCCAGGCGTGAAACTGAATTGAGCCATTACTTTTCCGGACGAGGTTTCAATCACCACAGCTTTCAATACCGGAAATCGATCTGTGAGTTTATGCTTTTGTACAAATAATTCAAATTTACCAGATGCATTCGCGATTGAATCCAGATCGTTCCCTAATAATTGGTATGGATTTTCCTTATTATCTTGAACTGGTTTTGTGGCAATACTTTTATTTTGCCCGGTGCAACGCACCAATGCACTGAGAGCTGCCGCAAAAAATAGTAATCGAAACATGCGCTTATGTTTTCTGTTTTTTCTTCTTCGCAGCCGGAAACAAAATGTTGTTCAAGATCAATCGATAACCGGGAGAATTGGGATGTAAATGCAGATCGGTAGGTTCTTCGCCCACTGTATGTTGATAATCTTCGGGATCATGGCCACCGTAAAATGTCCAGAACCCTTTTCCAATGACACCATGTAAATATTTGGCTTCTTTGATTTCTTTATTCTCGCCCATGATGGTTACATCGGCTTTTACAAGTTGCTTTTTAAAACCGGTGGTTTGTCCGTAAAAGCCTTTGACCACACGCGTGTGATTTTGTGTAAGCATGCTGGGGATGGGATCCCACTTAGCGGAAAATTGAAATAAATTAAAGTAATCATTGTCCTGCCGCAAACCTCTTTCGGGGGCGTTGTTATCAATATCCGAAAATTCATATTGGTAAGGATCGCGTGATAGGTGGAAATCGGTAAAGGCAAATGTGTTATTGAAGTTTAATTTTTCTTGCGCTTGTGGATCGGCCGCATCACCATCGTACATGCGTTCGCAAATATCAATTCCTTCGGCTGCCAAAGCGATATCATATGAATCAGTGGCTGAGCACATGGCAAATAGAAAACCGCCACCTGCTACAAACTCCTTTATTTTTTTGCTGACGGATAGCTTCAGCTGCGATACTTTATGGAAGCCAAATTTGCGTGCTGTTGTTTCAGCCTCCCGCACCTGATCCAAATACCAGGGCATGTTGGCATAATTGCTATAAAACTTTCCATATTGTCCGGTGAAGTCCTCGTGATGTAAGTGCAGCCAATCGTACTTGGTTAATTCACCATTCAAAACTTCATCATCAAAAATAACCGTATACGGAATTTCAGCGTAGGTCAACACCAATGTTACTGCATCATCCCAAGGTTGTTTCGATTTAGGTGAATACACAGCAATGCGAGGGTATTTCTCCAACTTCATGATATCATAATTAGCCGCAGGGCTGGCGATCTCTGAAATGATAGTATTCGCCTGCGCATCAGAGATAATATCATAGCTTACACCACGCACCACCAATTCGTTTTGAATTTTTGGATGGTACTTGATCATGAAGCTGCCCCCACGGTAGTTTAGAAGCCAGTCTACCTCCATATCCATTTTCAACACCCAATAGGCAATTCCGTACGCTTTCAGGTGATTGGTTTGCTTCTCATCCATGGAAATGAACAGATAATTGGCAAAAACACTTTGGCTGATCAGCACAAACAAGAACAAAATCCGACCCCGCATCGTTAAATCAGTCTATTTTGGTGTAACAAATTAATCAGTAGCCAGTCTACTACTTACAACTCTTAAAGATATAAATTTGGCTCTGTTTGTGAATATTAAATTGCAATTTAGATTGGCACTATGAATTTAACAGAAAACGTAAAAGAAGGCCTTCGTTCAGTAAAAGCAAACATGCTGCGCTCAGTATTAACAGCACTCATCGTAGCAATTGGTATTACGTCTTTAGTTGGAATTCTCACCGCCATTGATGGCATTGAATATTCGGTTACAGAGAGTTTGTCTTCGTTAGGAGCCAACACATTTGATATCAGTTCAAAATTCAATCGTGGCACCGCTCAGGAAGGTGTAAAAGAAAAGGTCTTCGCACCCTTAATGTTGAGCGAAGCACAATCATTTATAGATCAATTTGATTACCCCGCCACTATTAGCCTCTCGGCCCGATTAACCATTTTGGCGGAGATTAAGCACGGCTCTGAAAAGACAAACCCGAATGTGAATGTAACGGGCGTAAACGAAGATTATGTGGCCATTAAAGGTTTGAATATTGCCGAAGGTCGCAATTTCTCACGGTTTGAAATTCAATACGGATCAAAAGTGGCCGTGATTGGCCACAAGTTGGCTCAAACACTGTATGGCGACAAAAAGAGCCCCATCAACACTGAAATATCATTTAAAGGAACTCAATTTAAAGTGATTGGCCTTTTGAAAGAAAAAGGAGAGTTATCTGAAAACAATTTCGACAACATGGTACTCATTCCGATCATCGTGGCTAATCAAATGGCTTCGGGACAAGGATTAAACTATCGACTTGCCGTAGGCATCAGCAATCCGGAACAAATGGATTACGCCATGGGCGAGGCTACAGGGCTGATGCGCAAAATCAGACACGATGAAATAGGCAACGAAAATTCCTTTGATCTCGAGAAAAGTGAATCACTTGCACAAGAATTAGAATCGATCACTTCTGCCCTTCGAATTGGAGGCTTTGGAGTAGGGTTCATCACACTTCTGGGTGCTTCTATTGCTTTGATGAATATCATGCTCGTATCGGTAACCGAGCGTACGCGTGAGGTGGGCGTGCGAAAAGCGTTAGGAGCAACTCCGCTTCGCATTCGTCAGCAATTTGTAATTGAGGCAATTGTAGTATGTATTCTGGGTGGCTTGGCCGGAGTTCTTTTGGGAATCAGTTTAGGAAACGTGCTTTCTATATTTGTCTTTAAAGTAGATGCTTTTGTAATGCCTTGGTTCTGGACCTTTATTGGTTTTGTCATTTGCATTTTGGTCGGATTATTTTCAGGTTGGTATCCGGCCAGCAAAGCATCGCGCCTCGACCCCATTGAATCTCTACGCTTCGAATAAGTGTAACTCTTACTTATTCATTAGGTACTTCTTGGGTGTAATGCCAAATTTCTTCTTGAATGCCGCAATGAAATGGCTCGGGTTAGTGTACCCGATTTGATAGGCGACTTCATTTACCTGCAGTTGACCGGCATCCAGCAATATGCGCGAGTGATCTAGCTTATGATCCAACAGAAAGCCATAAACGGTGTTTCCGTAGATTTCTTTAAACCCCATTTTTAGTTGATACTCATTCAGCGCTGCGGCTTTTGCCAATTCTTTTAAGGATGGAGGTGCATCCATGTGCTTTAACAAATACTCCTTCGCGTGCTTTATTTTTCGTACGGTTTCTTCATCATTCAAAAAAGGACAGGTTTCTGTATCGGGCAATCGATTGGAGAAATAAAGACTCAGCAATTCATAGAATTTGCCTTGATAAAAAAGCTTCTGAGCGCTTTCGCTTAATTGTGTGGTGAGCAATTGCGTGAGCACCAATTGAAGCATGGGCGGAATATCTCGCTCGTCATAAAACTTCCGATTGCTGTTCTCCGGATTTAGCAGCGGCAGGGCATCATGCACAAACAACTTATGCAAACTTTCCAGTGAAATGGTCATGAACACCATTTTGGTTTGTGGAGCTAGTTGAAGTCGGAAGGGCAGATCCTTATCGGGATTATAGAAAAAGTAGTTTTTGCCCTTGGCGATCTCGCGACTGTAATGCGGTCCAAAAAAGAAGGTGGCAGCCCCTTCCATACAAAAGTAAAAGTGAATGATGCGCACATGAATGGTGCTGTCTATTACGGCCGGTTCTGCACTTATATTTTCAGAATATCGCAGCGACTGATCTTCTTTTTCAAATAAATTCTGAATACTTCCTTTAAGGGTATTTTCTGTTGGAAAACTTATGGTTTCAGGGCTCATCATATCAGTAAATGACGAATGTCATCTTTAAAATTGATTCAAAATGATTGAATTGGCATAAAAATACCAAATTTAGATGGAAACGACTTGTTTGTTATTAATTATACTTTTTGAGGTATTTATTGAAATTCATTAGCCACATATTTGCACCCGTTCATGAGAAACAGGGCAGTAACTATATTGTTTTTGGTAAGCTCAACCGGTTTAAGCTTAGCACAGTCTTCGGAGGTGGTAGACACTCTCAAGGTGTTGCAACTGGACGAAGTGATGGTGACTGCCACGCGCAACGAGCGCACAGTGGGGGCACTGCCCATGCCAGTTACCCTTATTAAAAGAGACGTGATCAAATCAATGGGTTCCGTACGCCTCAACGATGTGCTGACTGAACAAACCGGATTGGTCGTAGTGCCACAAGTAAACGGCCAGGGAAATGGTATTCAAGTTCAAGGTTTTGACCCCGACTACACGTTGATTTTGGTAGACGGTGAGCCCATTGTAGGGCGATACACAGGCTCACTAGAACTTTCAAGACTTTCGGTGGGCAATATCAAACAAATTGAAATCGTAAAGGGGCCTTCCTCCAGTTTGTATGGCTCAGATGCACTGGCAGGTGTCATTAATATCATTACGGAAAGACCTACGCGTAATCAGGGTGAGTTTTCGGTAAGAACGAGCGCCATAGGCACCCAGAATAAGTTTATGGATTTGAATGATAGTAAAACCATTGACGTGAATGGCAGTGGTAGCATTGTTCATAAAAACCTGGGTGTTTATCTGTTTGGGAACAGTCGCATTTCGGATGGCTATGATCTGGCGCCTGAAAGTTTCGGTAAGACAGTTTCACCATTTACCAATTATACATTCGGAGCGCGAACCACGTACACGCTTGGCAAAACAGAAATCAACTTGGGTTTGCGTTCCTATTCTGAAGATCAGAAATACAATTTCGAAGTTGTTTCAACCGGAGCGCAAGTGCTCACCAAAGGAAGTGGCTCTATTCACGATTGGACGATCAATCCGGTAATCACACATCGGTTTGGGACTAAACTGAAAGCAACCGCTCGATTTTATACCACCGGTTATGGTACCAATACAGAGTTAAGAAGAACACAAGATGATGTCGTTACCTACCGCGATTACTTCAACCAAACTTTTACCCGCTACGAAGTGAATGCCGAGTATTTTTTCAATGATAAAAATGTGTTGACTACCGGAGCGGGTTCTATTCAAGAGTCGGTTGTTACCTCGCGCTATAGTGATAGTGAGCGTTTGCAACAGACCAACTACGCATTGGTTCAGCATGAATACACTCCATTTCGTAGTTTAAATGTGATTGGAGGAATTCGCTATGATCGCAATTCGGTTTACGGAGATCAACTCAGTCCGAAGCTTTCCATCCGGTGGGAGGCAAGCAAACGGATTGTAATAAAAAGTTCGTTTGGTCAAGGTTTTAAGACTCCGGATTTTCGTCAACTCTATTATAATTTCACCAATCAAGCAGGTGGAGGTTACATTGTGTTAGGTACAGAGGTGGTGAAAGAAAAGATTGATGAATATATAGCACAGGGAATTATTGCACCCGGCACGGTGGACGTTTCAAAATTGCAATCACTGCAACCCGAGCGCTCCGTTTCATTGAATGTAGGTGCCGATGTAAAAATTACGTCTCAACTAAAATGGTCTGCCAATTTCTTTTACAACAAAGTAGATAACCTGATCGATTACCGCGAGTTGGCCCGAACCACTCAGAACAAAGTGATCTACAGTTTTTTCAATATCACACAGGCGGTAATGAAAGGCGTAGAGACGGATTTTAATTATGCCATCACACCTCAATTCTCGTTTTCATTGGGCTACCAATATTTGAGTGCGGTAGATCAGAAAACAGTCGATCAAATTGAAAGCGGGACAAAATACTGGCGAGATCCCATCACCTTTGAAACACGCAGGTTAAAGTCAAGCGAATATTTTGGATTGTACAATCGTGCGCAACACACAGGCAATGTCAAACTGTTTTATCACAATCCGAAGAGCGGTTGGGATGCCAGCATCCGTGCGATCTATCGAGGGAAATTTGGAGTGCGAGGAATCGATGGAAATATTCAGGGACTTTCAGTTCCATCATCAGATGTTAATGGCAACCAGTTGCTGGATGATTACGATAACTTTGTTTCCGGCTACACCCTCTTTAATTTTTCTGTAGCAAAAACATTTAAACAAATTCGACTTCAGGCTGGCATGGATAATGCATTCGGCTATACCGATCCGATTTATTTATCCAACATACCAGGCCGATCTACTTATCTAAGCATTACGTATCAATTAAAACCAACCAATCCATAATTCTCTATTTTTTATGAAAAAATTAAATATCTATTCTTTCATTTTGTCCTCGGCCATTCTTTTGGTAGTTGCTGCTTGCTCCAACAACGATCCTGCACCGGTTACGTCACAAGGAGTTATTTACAAAGATTTAAATGCCGATTATGCACCGCTGGTTCTCAATCCGGCTGGCCCTCCATCGCGGCCAACGCAAACTAAGAAGTACACCCTTTTTAGTTTTAAAACGGGTGCTATCGTTGCGAATGCTGACAGTTCTAAAAACACATGGGACATTGGTTTTCAGTCTACCAACATCATTCTAAACATCAATGGAAATGTGGGTGTGAAGATTGTGCAAGGTGTTTTTAACGAATTAAAGACAGCTCCTGCGGATGGTTATGTATTGGATGTTTACAACGCCACTACTAAAACGCGCACGTTTGCTATATCTGCATCACCTAAGCCCAGCGATGTAGCGGCAACCAATCAATGGTGGTACAATTCAGGCACCAACACTTCTACCATTATTTCGCCTATTGCCGGACAAATTTTTGTGGTGAAAACGGCCAACGGAAACTATGCAAAGTTTGAAATATTGAGCTTCTACAAAGGCGCACCGGCTACGGTCAACAACCTGACAGATTTAGATCGTTACTATACATTCAGATACGTCTATCAGCCTAACGGGACAACCACCTTCTAAATCAGAAGGGACTGCATTGATATTTGCCATTTTACCAAACAAGCATTATCATTGCAGTCCTTTTGCAAGGATAATTGCAAGGGCCCATATCCCGATAGCTATCGGGATGGTTAGAGCACATCAGCGTTTTATGTACTGGGTTTATATTTTGTTCAGTAAAAAGCTGGAAAAGCATTACATTGGATCCACCAGTTATATCGAAAATAGATTAGCCCAACATACTGAAGATCCTATGAAAGGTTCTTTTACATCCAAAGCGGACGACTGGAAATTGATTTTTAATATCGAATGCCAGTCTCCAAGTCAGGGGTTGAGAATTGAGGAGCACATTAAGTCAATGAAGAGCCGAAAATATATTCAGAACCTTTGTCGGTATCCCGAAATGGTTGAAAAACTACTTAAGAGGTATCAATAAAGTTTGCGGCATTGGTAAACAAACTGTAAAATTGCAGTCGTTTTGCAAGGATATTGCAAGGGCCCATATCCCGATAGCTATCGGGATGGTTAGAGACGGTAACTGATTTATTTAGGAGATTACTATTGTTCACTGAATAAAGTTGCCGCATTGAGAAACAAACTGTAAAATTGCATTCCTTTTTTAAGGGCCCATAGCTCAGCTGGTTAGAGCACCTGACTCATAATCAGGGGGTCGCTGGATCGTGCCCAGCTGGGCCCACTCCCTACGTTTAATTGAAATGGTTTATGCACCTGACTCTCCCGATATTTATCGGGACAGCCATTATCGCCACGACTGATAGGATTATCAAAACGAGAGGAGTCATTATCGCCATGAATGATAGAAATTCCAAAAAGGGAGGTGGCATTATCGCTATGAATGATAGGAATTCCAAAAATAGAGGAGTCATTATCGCCACGACTGATAGGATTATCAAAACGAGAGGAGTCATTATCGCCATGAATGATAGGAATTCCAAAAAGGGAGGTGGCATTATCGCTATGGATGATAGGAATTCCAAAAATAGAGGAGTCATTATCGCCACGACTGATAGGATTATCAAAACGAGAGGAGTCATTATCGCCATGAATG
>JABFSO010000238.1 GCA_013140555.1 Cyclobacteriaceae bacterium
AATTGGACTGACCAACGAAAAAGGCTCTAATGGTGCGGGCTGACGAAACCGCCCTGCCCATAACAATGTATTTGCGTCAAGCGGGGTTGACGCGTAATCCAACGTTTTCGTATCTTTAATGCGTTCGCTGTCGGGGACAGCACGTGGCTTCGGAAGCCCCGCTCGAACGCAAATACTCATGTTATGCTCAATACCGCGCGGACAATGACTCTACTTCGGCACGGTAGATATAAAGAACTTTAGGTTATGTGGACAGCTTTAATTGGAGGGATAGTAATTGGACTAAGTACGAATTGGTTGGGAATATTCGTTCTCCCGATATTTGTGGGATTCATTTCTTGCTCAGAGTTATATTTCCTTAGACGTAAAGGATTTCTCAGATCAAGGCACTTTACTAAAATGAAAGATTCAGGAATGAGTGATGAAGAAATTGAAGGAATAAAGGAGACGTTTCATGACATCGACAATAAAACCATGGACTTAGGAATGAGTAAAGTAAAATTGTATGGTATTCAGCTTCTTTGGACTTATTGTATGACACTAATAATTGCCATGGTGACATCGTTGATTAAGTATTTTATTTTTTAACTTAATTTAAATGAGATATTTTGCTGAGATGATAAAGCCAAAGACTAGGTATGGGACAGATACCAGTTCTAGCAACATCCTAGACATCATCGAGTTTATAAAAAAGAGCGATCCTGAAATTCCCTTGACACTATCTGACGGGAGATGCGCCAACTATGACAACATTTTAAAAGAGGTCAACGAACCTCTATCAAGCACAATTCTTTACCATGGACAAGATGAATGGATTGTTACGTCCATGTAAGTTTAGTTAGGTGTATGCGCGGCACTGAGCATAACAAATGCTTGTTGCAAGCGGGCGGGACAATGCGTCATTGAAGTATGTATTTCTTTATTTAACTTTATCATGTTGGACAGGACGCAGTTTTTTAATTGCCCGCCAACAATAAGCTGAACGTTGAACACAAGATGCCTTGAATAGACTAGACCAATGAAACAAACACTTACAACATTTCTTCTCCTATTTACAACGACTACATTATTCAGTCAATTAAATAACACGCAGTTATATAGTGGTGTTGATAATATAAAAACTGTTTCAGGGCTAACTCGGGCTCAAGGCAAATTGAAATTATCAAAACAGCATTCCGACAGTTTGAACTATGGAGTCATTCAGACAAATTGGTCAATAAAAAAATCGAAGAAAGACACGGTAATTTATTTACTGACTCTTTCAGTTGCAGACACAATATTTTATAGTGAATTCTATAAACCATACCTGTCGGATGATTTTGAAAGTTGGTACTATAGAAAACTTCACGTTACAATTGATAGTACGGTATTTGAAAGCTTGAATAAACTTAAAAATGGGCTTTTAGAATTTCAACAGCTAACACATTTACCCAACCGAGGTATTTTTGGATATGCATGTTACGCTTCCGGAACAATGCCTGAGGACGGAATGAAAATGTTGGAGCTAGTTGATAAACGAGAGGCGATAGAATTAGAAAAGTGGTTAAGGGACATCAATCCCGTAAAACAAGTGTATTCTTATTTAGGACTTAAACTACTTCAAGCACGCGACTCAATTTCATTAACAGATGAGACGACCCAATTAATGCGAGAATTAGAGACGAGTTCAAAATTAGTTTACTCTTGCTCCGGTTGCACATTTTGGGACTTTGTGCCAATAAAGAGTCAACTGACCACTGACAACATTAATAGGTTTATTGAGAGAAACAAAAAGACTAAGTAATGTTCACGTGAAGAACTTGGATGACTCTATAGTAATTTTTAAAATAAAAATTGATATTTGACCTACTCAGATAATAACAATATGAGAAAGATGAATCAACAAATTAGACTCATTTTGCTTGCTATAGTAGTTTTAGCAACAAATGGATGTAACCAATCTGAATCCGATCCCATTATTCAGAAGACAGACCCTACGATTATCTGGACTAACCCCTCTGATCTTCTTAATTGGACAGCATTAAGCTCAATACAATTAAATGCTACAGCAAATGTAGCCGGAACATTTACGTATACTCCCAAGCTAGGTACCGTCCTTAACATTGGCGACAATCAAGAGCTTAAAGTTGATTTTACTCCAAAGGATGCATCGAGATACAATTCAGTTAGTAAAATAGTTACAATCAATATCAAACCATTTACCGAAACAGTTACAGACATAGATGGGAATGTGTACAAAACAGTTAAACTTGGTAATCAGATTTGGATGACAGAGAATCTAAAAACAACCAAACTAAATGATGCTACATCAATAACGGAATACAAATTCTACAATCCTGATCGATCAACATTCCCTTGGTTTAGCTCTACCAATCCACAAATGCTCTTTCAATGGGTTCCTGCCATAGATTTAAATAATCTCTATCCTAACGATTTGCCTTTCGACTTTTTTGGTGCATACTACAATCATTTCGCCATACAATCCGGAAAACTTGCCATTGAAGGTTGGCGTATACCAACTCAACAAGACTTTTTAGAACTCGAAAACTTTTTGTCGAACCAGCAACACACAGCAAACGAAGCTACCGTGTTAAAAAGTACAATAGGATGGTCAGCTTCTACCGGTAATGGAACTAATCTCTATGGTTTTGAAGTGCGACCTGCCGGAAGTACAACCAATTCAGGAAGCCCGGATTTTCAATCCGCCATTGCCCGGTTTGCTACTGCAGATCTAAATGCGTCTAACACCACGCGCAAAATTGCTACGTTTGGTAACAATGGTAAAATTAGTTTCGAAGATCTGAATATTAGCTTTGGCGTTAGTATTAGGTTGATTAAAGAATAAGTTTTGTGGCAATAATTGTATACAAAAGAAATTTAAGAAAAGCGAAACCGGAATTTCTTTTGGGTTAAGCGGATAAATCGGTACAGTTGGATCCGTTTTCCTTTTGCGAGGGGCTTGCATGACTTCAAACAAAAGATTGTTACTGAATTTGACTCAGCTTTAAAAAAAAAATTCATTTACATAGCCCGAACATTTCAACAAAAAGTTAAGGTTGGCTTGAGACAAGCCAAATTACAAATAACGATTGACGCGCCCGGGCCTACAATAACATATTTCTACACTACTGCCGTAAGGAGTTGTATTAAAGTTTTATCTTCGTTCTACTTCTGGTTAAGGAAGATAGCACACACATTCGAGAGCGCTCTACTGCAGTACCAAACGGGTTAGTGCCAATACATTTGCACCAGGCGGTAGTTGAAAAATAAGAATAACAAGGATGAATGATAAATTTATTAATCCTCTTAAAGAATTTACAGAGAGGATAATTCCCATATCTCATAACTTTCCAGATAATATCAATTCAAAGTTGGCTGAGTTTGATATAAAATTGTGTAATACAAGGATTGAGCTAGGGAAGAAGCCTTCATGGATCGAGTGGAGTGCATACCCCAATCATTATTCTTTTTACTACGATTTTGACGATAATGAGTAGGTTATAAAAGATGATTTCCGAAGCTCAAGATTAAATAATTATGAATATGTGATAATGGATTTTGGGTATCACAGCCCTCTTTCAAAAATCCCCATTGATATATTTATTAACTTTTGGTACGAGCTTGTTGTAATCGCAGGATACGAATCAGTTGTAATAACCGAGGACGGAGAGTTATTTATGGAATTTGTTCGAAGTAGTTACCATCTAAAAAGTAATTTCCCCATAAGGATGATAATATAGATTTGAGAACAATGTACTGGCGTTAGAATAAGCTTGCTTCAAGAGGGCGTGTGCGTCATTTAAGGCTGATAACATATACTTAACTAATGTTTGCAACTCAAGAACATTATTTTGATCAACGAATAACGAAAGATAAATTAATCTATTTGGGACTGGTAATTCTATGCAGTTGTTCTGCAATAGAAAGTAATGAGCAATTAGAAGGACACTGGCATTGCGTTAAACCGGGGCAATGTCCATTTGAAACAATTGACATAATGGACTCAATCTTAACCACTGATAAATACATTGTTGGCTCCTACAACAGAGAGCTATACTTAGATAAGAACAAAAGCGAGTATGACGAAAATGTGGATGTTAAGATAAGTAACAAAAAGTTAATCCTCGCCTACGCGGATACAACAACTCAATACATTAGGTCCGACTTGGAAACTTGCCTTCTTTCCGACAGATATTCTTATTGCATGATTAACCTTTCTTTGCCCGAGGTTGAGTCAGCATGGCCATTTGATGACCCATTGTCAACTTGCTCCACGGGAAACTTGTTTATAGGAAAATTAAAGCAGGGACTAGATAACTCGAACGACAAACTGGCAAAACAATATCCGGATTCACTATTTATTCAAGTGAATGATATCTTGATACGGTACAATGATATTTCTAGATATGTGAATGAATTGAAGAGTTGTTTGCACGGCCCTCGGCCAAGTATTAATCTTCATGTGGACAAAGATGTTCCAGAAGGGGTGGTGGCAACGGTCGTAAAGCTAATTAATCCTGGTGAATACAGTTCAATCAAGGTTTTTAATGTTGTTAAAATAAAAAATGGTGATATTGGGTTATTAAACAGATGAGTATAAGAGCTAAACTAACATACATAATTATTCGACTATGCTTTCGTGACGAGTTGATTTAAAACTTTATCTTTCGTTCAATGTTTAAGTGAACAAGGCGAGGTTGTGATAAGATGCCACGGCACATAGAAATGAACTATTTTAATGCAAAAGAAAAATGGTGCATCAACAATTAGACGGTGATGAATTCGGTAAGAATATTGTTAAAGAACACAAACATTGGCTAGAATAATAGAAATCAGGAATATTTAAAATGATGAAAATCGTAACCATATTACTTCTTGTTTCTAGTAGTCTCATAACTCACGCACAGACAAAATTCTCTACGAAGGGAATTAGTGTTGTGCTTCCAGCTGGTTTTGAAACAACTAATACGCATAACAGCGAGTTTGCTTCGTTTATTAAGGATGAACGAGTGCTAATTTCATTCGCGGATGCATGTAGTGAGATACTGAAGAAAAAGAAATTTCCTGAGAATCAGTTTACTATTGATGTATGTTATCGAATTTTTTTTATAAAATGGAAAGCAATTTACGATCCGACTTGGGTGAAAGAACCTCAGGACACCGTATTAAAAAAATCTAAAGCCAAGTGGGGTGAATTTCACGCCAAGATAAAGGATAAAGAGTATTACTTTATTTGCATTTTGATTAAAGGTAAAAAACACAATTACCAAATTCTAAGTACAGGGCATCTCGAACACAAGAAAGCAGACGTAGAATTATTGAAAAGTGTTATTCAGAGTTATAAGGAAGTGAAATGACACTCGGCTGATTTCTCCAAGTACTGCTCTGTCAAGAGAAACAAAAATATTATTGGCAATTTTATGACCTTCGAAAAATTAGTGCCAAACATTTTCTACGTAGATATCAACGATGGATTGAAATTCTTTGTTGACTGTCTGGATTTTGAAATAGGATACGATGAGATCAAATCCAAAAATCCATTTTGTGTTTTAGAGAAGGATGGATTGCGTATCAACCTTTTCCAAAATGCAGAACTTGCGAAAGAGCATTATCCTGAATTTTAATTAGTGACCAAGAATATTGAAGAGGTTTATGAAAAGGTTTCTAAAACCCACCCTGAGTTCCTTCATCCGAACCTGAAAGTAATTACGCTCAGGCCTTGGACCACCAAAGAGTTTGCATTAAAGGATAATCAAGTTGGTGTTATAATTCAGGAGTGGTAGGTTCATTCTACTGTCGTACACACATAGATACAGTAGCGTAAAAGCATCTCGGCTCTTGCCTTCGTTTGGTGTTCTTAGCCAACAAAAACAAAGCACTAAGTCAATGTACAAAGCAAACGGTAAATGAACAATTTGACGTTCGATGTGCGGAAAATGTTGTGAAGAACACCAATATTGGTTAGAGATTTTTCAACTTCGCAAGTTTTGCACATTTCCGATTGCTTACATCCATTACTTTTGGTAAAAAACAAAATGAGAAAGTACTTGATAATTGCACTGATTCTGCATGCATTTATTTCAAAGGCTCAAAACAATTCAACCAACAAACCAATTGCTATGGAAACTGTTTCACCAAACATTTTTGTCAATGACATTCACGCTACTGTTGCGTTCTACGAAATTCTTGGATTCAGCGTCATAACCGCTGTTCCTGAAGAGAAAAATCCGATCTTTGTTATGATGAATTGCGGAAATGTAACTTTTATGTTTCAAACATTTGCCAGCATCGAAAACACGTTGCCTGTGGTTAACAGAATCAATGGCGGTTCTTTGCTGCTATATATTAAAGTGAAAAATATCCGTGCATTCTTTGAGAAGATAAAGGACAAGGTAACCGTTTTGCAAGGACTGGAAAAAACATTTTATGGCGCCACCGAGTTTTCCATTAGAGACAATAACAATTATATGCTAACTTTTGCAGAAGATGAATGACCCAATGAATCGCCTGGACATTTTAATCGCGGAGAAAAAAAAGTTGAGGGCGAACAAGATCAAGCTGAGCGAAATCCATCTTCATTCTGTGGAAAATCTACGAGCAATTTTGGGCGTCTCCAAGATACGGGCGATGGAACTTAAAGCAATCTCCGAATTTCAAACCATCCCTTCCATTGGAATCCGGTTTGCCATGGACCTTATTTCACTGGGTTTCTATTCGATTCAAGAGCTCAAAGGAAAAGACCCGGCTAAAATTGTCAACCGACTTGAGCGTCAACTCGGTGCTTGGATTGATCCATGTGTGGAAGACCAAGTGCGCCTTTGCATTCACTATGCTCAGCATTTTGATAGCCGAGTAAATTGGTGGGATTTTACAAAAGAGCGGAAAGCTTTTCGACTGCAATACGGTTATCCGGCCAGCCGACCGAAAACGCCTTGGTATCAATTGGAAAAATACAAACCAACTAATAGAATTAAAGCTCAAAATGAAATCACAAAAAAGGATTTAAATAATAAACTACAACTTGCTCTTAAATTTATGAGAGCGAATTTAAAAAGTGGAGTTACTTTGGCACAATTGGCAGATGCGGCCAATCTATCACCCTTTCATTTTCACCGATTGTTTAAAAGTGTGTACGAACGAACACCACTTCAATACTTTACTCGTCTTCGCATGAAAGAAGTATGCAAACTTCTTACAAAAACAAAGAGGCCCATAGCGTTAGTTGCTACTGATTGCGGGTTCGAAGATCAGAGTTCTTTCATTCGACTTTTTAAAAAAGAATTTAAGCTAACTCCACTTGCTTATCGCAGAATCAAAAGTGGTATGGTTTAACGAAAGGTGTATCAAAGAACAAGAAAACACAAGGAGATAACAAATGAGAATTTAGTTTGCTAATGGGTTTTCATTACCGGACAAGTAAGAGGGCGTGATCATACAAGAGTTGTAAATCAATTGGTGAACTAGTAGTAGCGATTATATCGAATATATTTATTCTGAAAAATTATAATGGACAGATTTCTTTATATCGTACTCATTGTAGCATTCCTGTTTTCATGCATCAATATGAATGATCCGAAAAGTCAGGCAGATTACATAGAGTGCAGAAGCAAGTTTGACGAATCTCTCGTAAAACTATTCCCGGATCGATTGCCCAATACAATGTTGGGATTTGGATTCGCAGCTCCCTATGAAGATATACCGGGTCGGCTTGAACTTACAATGAAGTATTCTTTCGAAAGGGACTATGTGGCCAACAAAGCTAAATACGTAGGCCAGTCGAAGCATTATAAAAAATCGAACGATGAATGTCTTTTCTTAGTCAATCAAAATGAAGTGCCCCAATCTCAGATGTGTCAGGGTTTTTACCCCATACCTGAGGAGGCAATATTAGAAAGCGATTCAGGACGACAAGCAAAAATGAAAACGACAGATAGCGATGTTTATATCATTGATTTAAAAGCAGGTGACTTCCTCAAAGACAATCAAAAGCATACTAGGCAACAACTTCCTGAAAATTGGTCTCATGGTTATTCTACCGGGGTGACCACAAATGATCGGTACAAAACAATTCAAATTTGGTTAGTAGTCTGGTAATCACTTTTTATATATGACAAAGAAAATAGTAACGAAATATTTAATTTATTTATTGGTCTACGTTGTTGTTGTACAATTCATTGAGCTCTATTGGCTTCGCCTTTATTACACTTTTGCTGATAATCCCAAACTAGCTCCCACAACAATGGCGACATTTCAGGCTTACATTACAATCCTTCAATTTGTATTGAAAGTATTTATAGTTATTTTAATGTGGGTTGATGTGAAAGGAGCAAAACTGATTGACTGGTTGATAATGGCAATAACCCTTTTTGCAGCTGATATAGGTATAGTTCTTTTTATTGCTTGGACTTTGTATCAGGGTAAGTTGCAGGCAGATAAAACACAACAGATATAGGCGATGCCGAATGGCTTAATTTTATAAGATTTGATATGAGAAATAACTATCCCTTTATTCTAAATAGAATGAATGAAACAGTATTAATTATTTCGTTTTTATGTATGATGCAAGGGTGTAAATC
>JABFSO010000491.1 GCA_013140555.1 Cyclobacteriaceae bacterium
ATGCGATACGAATAAACAGGACGGCCATCGCATAAAACGTGAACGGCCATGATACCACGCGATGTAAAGGTGTGTGTTAGGTTATAATTTCCATGATTTAATTCTACACATGGTTCTACCAATGAGGCTACTTCAAAGTCATTTACCTGCAAAGCCAATTTGTGTAATGCATTGCCTCGCTCCTGTCGCACTATAAAGTTTACTGCCTCGCCTTTATTCACCGTTAAGAAAAATTCAGAAGGTGTTACAGGGCTGATGGCATAGTCATAGCTGGCTGAATAGGCTAATGGAGCATTCAGAAAATCAGAAAGAGTGTGCTTATTGTTCAGAAAAAGAAACGATGATTTTAGCGGATAGTGACTTCGTGCAAAAGCAGTCGGTGAAATCAAAAAATAAGATTCGTTGAAATTAGCCACAAATATTCCGCCTGGTTCATGCACTTGGCCGCTAGCCCATGTGGCATCGCTCATATACCAAACACTGTCCAGCCGCACGGCATTCCAACTATGATTAGGAATTCCATTTCCATTTATGTTGGTTTGACTGGTGCGGGCATATCCATCTATCATCTTACAAGAAAGGCCAGCATGCTGTGTGAGCACACGAATAAGATAAGCATAGCCGGTGCAAATAGTGGAATGCTTCTCTCGGAGTTGTCTGAATATTTGTTGACTAAGCTTTTGATTCCAGACTGCAAGCGAAAGTGAATCGGTGAGATAGCGCTTTCGGATTTGTTTTACTTTTATATACAAGCCATAATCATTACGGATATTAGTACACACCCACCGAAATAAAGCTCGGTACTTTTCGTGCTCTGTAGATAAAGGCGTGGTGAGTTTCAATGCGAGGCCACGTGTATCCTGGAGCGAATGGTATTGATAATGAGCTGCGATACTATCTGCCCGATGATAATCGAATGATTTTACAAGAGGAGTTTGAGCAAAGAGGCCTGCCGTCAGGCAGACCCCTGTCACCCCTATCCAACTACACCAAACCTTCCATGAGAACATCGTTCGCACACTTGAGATAAATACTTAATTCTTTTCCAATCAGAATAGTTAGAAGATGTTTTTAATTCGGGTCCAAAGTTTATGAAGACCTGATGATGGAGGTTCCACATACACATTACCGGCTACCACCTCACCCATCATCATCGTATCCAGATCGTACTTCATTACAATGGTCAATGGACCCGTGCTGCCTGCAGGCACTACGTACTCTTGTGTGGCAAACCCTATAAAACTAAATTGGAGCACATCACCTTCACGAAGCTCTCGTTCAAATTGAAATTGTCCTTTCTCGTTCGTTACGGTACCCAGCGTTGTACCTTTTAAAACAATATTAACTCCCACCATCGGACTACCATCATCTTCTGACGTAACGATTCCGGATATTTGGACGATTGGCAACGGCAAAACTTGTCGCGAAGAAATAGTAACAAAACCTAATATGTGATTTTCAGATGTGATCGAAGTAAGTGGTGGCAATGCCGAAGATGGGTTGGGTAATAGCGCCAAAAACAAGCCAAGCATCCCAGCTTTCAAAAATAGCCAACCTGGTTTCACGGCTGGTTCTTTAAACGAATACGTTTTTAGCTGACTCATCTGAAAGCGACCACACGTGGATTCGGTTGATTTGTTAAAGTAGTCGATGATTTGCTGATCATTCATGGTGGTAAAGTCCACCACTTCTTTTTTGCAAGAGCCGCACCATCCGCCTTTGGCTGTAGGTGTAAAGCTGCTCCACTTCTCAGTACATGTCTGAGGGATCGAAAGAGTAATCGAGTTTTTCATACGGTTTGAAGTTTATTTACTACTCAGATGCAGACCTGAACATAATTCCATAACAGAGATGAAAATATTTTTAAGAAAGTTTTAGGAGCTCTCTACCAGCTCGACTAAACAGCAACCATAATTAGTAGGAACCCTCCCACTTTTGAATGAATCCACTTGGAATAATGGGTTTGCCCTGTTATTTTTCAAAAACAAACGATAAGCCAATGAATTGTCCTAATTGCCAATCCGAATATCCTGAAACCACTATTACATGCACCAAGTGCGGATTTCCTTTTACCGGTAACGATCAGGAAAAGTCCTCATTTATTGCGAAGCAAATATTAAAAGCCGGAGACATAGGCGATGCTACCCAGAGTATTAAGAATGCTCAGAATATTCTTTATGGAATTGGGATAGTCACCTGTTTGTTTAGTTTTTTTGTATCAGCCGATAGCTTGACACTCATTCTTAATCTAATTTTAGGCGTAGGATTTCTTATATTCGGATATTTGGTGATCAAGAGCCCCATGCAAATTTTAACGCTCGCATTGGCTCTACTGCTTTCTATATACCTGCTAAATGCGCTCATAGATTGGACCACTCTTTTTCGAGGAATCATCTGGAAAGTAATCTGTGTATCTGCTTTGTCGTATGCCATTATAAAATATAAAAAGGCTGAAAAGATCAAGAAGGAAAGCGACTACTTATCAAATATTAAGTAGACGCCAGAGCTACATGAAACTTTTCGCCACGGGCTGGATACTGCTCTTCGCTATTTGTGCTTGTAATACTCATAAAGAAAAAACGCGCCTAGTTGTAAGCGATCGCATTTTTGATAGTTCCAATTTCTTAAGCGCGGTACAACACGATAGTATTTTTCAACTGGTAAAGCAATTAGATTCAACAATCGGAAGCCAGATCGGTGTAAATATTATCTCCTCCCTTCGTGGCAGAAAAATCGAGGAATACTCAATGGATGTTGCCGAAAAGCTCCGCTTGGGCAGAGCAAAATATAATGACGGTATTCTGTTGACTGTAGCCTTGGAAGATCGGCAAATGCGAATTGAGGTAGGCACTGGTTTGGAAAAAATTGTGAAAGATGAAATTGCATCACGCATCAACCGAAACATTATGGCGCCCCAATTCCGAAAAGGAAACTTCTGCAAAGGAATCTATCTGGGAGTAGATAGCATAAAGTACCTGATCGAGCGCGATAGATACCTGATAGGTAACACTAGATAGAAGAATGAAGTAGTGTCAAATCACTTTAATCTTCACAAGTGATTCTAAAGTAAGAGTGTATTCCTGTAATTCAATCAATACAGTTAAGCTATCTTTTTTTCTTCGAATGTGTTCTACTTCATCTGGAAAGTTCTGCTTCACATAGTCCACTAAATCGGGTCTTGGTTTACCAAAACAATCAAGCACAACAACTACATCAGCTTTTTTCGATTTAAAGAGACCTAACTCACTAAAGATAGATGGCATAATACAACATGTTAATGAGCGAAGTAACGTGTAATGGATAGAAGTAACCAGCGTCTCCGTGCATTTTATATGAACGAGGTTTGTATAAATGTAAGTCCACTTGTTTACCCTCAGTTGATATGAACCTACTTGATATAAAAAAACGAAGGTCATTCAATAAAATGTGTTTCCTAACCTACCTTTAACATGTAGTTCAAATTCATGAAACATCAGTACCAATTAAAATTCAGAGTTTTCAAATTGCTCGCCTTAGCAGGTGTGGCCGCTATAATTTATCTTTTTCTCAGATCCATTCTTTTCAACTATTAGTTATAAATTAATGAACAAGATTTTTATTGTAGATGATGATGAAATTGATCAGCTGATATTTATCAAGCTGCTTACTTCGTTCCTACCCGGAGTGCAAGTGATAGCGATTTCATCTTCGAAAGGGCTGGCAGAGAAGATTGTTGATTCAGAAGTTAAACCAACCTTATTGATTGTAAACAAAGATTTACTGGATGTTTCTGGCTGGTCTCTATTAAATCAATTGAATAATTTCCAACAGTCTGTTCCTGTCTATCTAGTATCCCATTGGTTTACACCGGCAGATGCTTTAAAAGCCACCCAATATCCTTTTGTAAAAGGGTTGCTCGACAAACCTTTAAGTGAGAAACTAATTGCTAAAATTGCCATCGAAAATAACCTGCATTATAATCCACTCTTATCGGTGATGGCACATTTATAATGTACCTAATTCCTAATTATTCTAATTGATTATACTTACCAGCCAGCAGCTATATGGATTATGCTCTTACCATTTGCCGATTATATTATCTCATAATTCATGCCGATGGCGATGTGACCGAAAGCGAATGGCGAGTGGGAAAGCAAATTATGAAATTAGAAGGCTTAGCCGATGATATCCTAGAAACGGAATTAGCGAAGTGTCGCTTACTGTCGAAAACGGAGTTAATAGATCTGTGCATCGCTAGCCTAAATCGGCTCACAACGAAGTATCAAATCCGATCACTGGCATGGATGTACATTGTCTCTGAAATAGATTGGGCAGTGGATAAGACCGAGCGATTCGTAATTGATCAGATTCTCGCTAATATGGTAAAACTACCACATAGCGAAATTGCACTGGTTGAGTCGGAACTATCAAGTAACTTAATTTCTTTTCAAGAATTAGTTTAAATTTTGCACCTCCTTTTTTCCCCAATCTAAAACGATCCCAAATCGCCTTTATGCTTGCCATTTTGCTTGTATTGGGCAAATTACCCGGTGGCGGTTTCGAGCTTCAGTAATCAGTAAGCCAGATTCAATTCAAAATCTCCTATAGATTTCACGACACTATTTTTAGGCTACTTCCATCATTATTTTATTAAAGAATAGAACCTTCAATTGCCGTGGGCAACCTAACACAAGTAAGTCTTATTTGGGTCCGGAATAATAAATGCAAAAAACGAAACAAATATTACATGCTTATTAGTTGATAGCCAATAAATTGATTCTAATTTTTAATTTTAGAGGATTAACACAATGAAATGTTGTTCTTAGTTACTGTAATAATTGACTAACATTTTATACTAATCTCTAAATCAACATCAAACCGAATGATTGAACCTTAATTTGAGAATGCTTCCCCTTCCCCACAAGGCTCCCTTCATCTTATTATTGCTTACTCATCTATCTGCTTTCTCACAAACACATACAGATAGTGATGCAGATTCTGCTGCTCTTCGAAAGCTTAACGATCAGGCATATATATACTGGTATTCCAATTTAGATAGTGTTTTAATTCTGGCCAAGGAACAACTTCTGTTGGCAACCAAAACCAATAACAAGATAGGTATCATTAAGGCGCACATCGATTTCTGGCATGTATATAATGAACGGCAAATGTTTGTGGAAGCCATTCAATCTGGATTTAGTATTCTGAAGGAAGCTGACCTAATCAACAGCATTAAGTATAGGGCCGTAGGGTTCAGTAATCTTGGTCTTACACATTATCAAATGGGAGAGAATGATTTAGCCAACGAATACCTGCAAAAAGCGATGAGCATTGATTCCGCCCGAAATAACAAATCGGGTTTAGCATCTGACTACGTGAATTTATCGCTTGTACAAATTAGTAACAATAACTTCCAAGAGGGTGAAAGGTATGCTATGCTAGCCTTTCAAATTCATGAGAACCAAAAAGATGATGTGGGTTGCTCGATTGCACTAATCAATGCAGCTTATGCCAGTTATCGATTGGACAAAAAAGAAGTTGCGCTCAAGCGAGTTGAGGAAGTGTTGAAATATTCTTTGAAAGCAAATGATTTGGAAGGTCAGGCATATGCCTATAATTATATGGTTCTCTTCAATAATGGAGTGTTGCCACCCCGTGAAGAGATTCGACTATTGCAAAAGAGTCTTAACCTTTGTTTGGAATTGCACTTGAATGAACTCACGCGAGATAATTACCAAAAACTGAGCGAGAGTTTTTCCAGGATTAATGATTTACCACAATCGCTGCATTACCTGCAATTATCCATCCAGTTATCCGATAGTATTTATAGCACCAATAAACGTGTAGAGGCCGCCAAGTTAAATGCCAAATACAAGCTAAAGAAAAACGAAATTGAAATTCAATCACTTAAGGAAACAATGCTACTGAAAGAACAATCGGCTGCACGCCAGCGATGGATTTTTGTACTTGTCTTTGCTATCGTAATTGCCATTGGTTTATTCGTATGGGCCTATCAACGCACAGTCAATAAAATGGTCATCGCAAAAGCTGAAGCATCGCACATCCGTAGGGAGCTAAATTATCTGAAAGATCAAACAAACCCGCATTTCTTATTAAATGCACTCAACAGCCTTTATGGAGTGGCTCTTACCAAACCTGCAATGGTTCCGGATAAGATTGCCGAGCTTTCTTATTTACTGCATTATCAACTAAAGTCTTCAAGGTTGGAAAAGGTAAACATGGCGGAGGAGATCGAATTTGTGAAACGGTATATCGAGTTTAAAAAAGCAAAAACAAATCAACTAGATCTTTCCTTTGAGGTGATTGGCGAATTCGTGGGAAGGTACTTACCTCCGTTGCTATTCTTCCCTCCGATCGAGAATGCACTTAAATATGCAGCCGAAGCGGATAGTCCCTACGTTCATATTCAATGGAAATTTGAACCCGATAAGATTATTTTACTCGTACGAAATAATTTTAATTTAGAGTTTGCCGGTGTGCAAGGAACTAAAATAGGAATAGAAAATTTGAACAAAAGGCTCGAACTTTATAATTACAAGTTTGATTTAAACGTATCTCAAGTCGAGAACTTCTATAATTTACAACTCAATCTATGGGACAACGAACTTACAGTTGCTTAATTGCGGATGATGATCTCGAAGCGCACCTTGTTCTCAATTCCCTTTTAAGTCAATTTGAAGGTCTAAGCATTGAGGGCCATGCCTACAATGGGAAGGTGGCCATCGATTTATTGCAGAGTAAACACTTTGACATTCTTTGGCTCGATATTCAAATGCCGCTAGTCTCCGGTTTAGAATTAATGCAAGTGCTACCCAACCGACCTGCCACTATTATCACATCCGGGCATACGGAATATGCATTTGAAGCTTTTCAAAACAATGTAGTTGATTACCTGCAGAAACCAATATTACTCGAACGATTGAAAGTGGCTTATGAAAAAGCTCTCATCTACATCGATCACGTACTTCCGAAAAACGCCATCGATACCATTGAACTGAAGAGCGAGCGTAAGGTGGTCACCTTAAAAGTGGCAGATATAAAATTTTTGAAAAGTATGGGCAATTATGTCAAAGTTTTCATGAAAAATGAAGTGCATCCAATTATTGGCTACTCATCTTTAAAAGAAATGAATGATCGACTAGCCAATAGCGGCTTTATTCAAGTGCATAAATCGTTCATCATTAAAAAAAGTGAAATCGTAAAGAAATCACAAACGGAAATACTCCTGAAAGATGGAACTCAGATACCGATTGGAAGTAAATATGATTATCTGGTCGAACGATTTTTAGCGTAGAACCAAACGCCACCCAAAAGAAAACTGGAGTCACAAACTTAAAATATCCCAAAAAAAATACCCCCCCGGTTAACCCTCTTTGGATCTTTTGTTGTTTGCAACTCCAGCGCTTAAAACAAGTTATTATTTAAGAAATCCGCAAAATAGTTATATCAATTGCGTTCAAATAAAAGCCGAATAGATAAACCATAGTTTAGGAACCATACTTCTCCATCATCTTCTCTACTGCCTTGCCGGCAATGTCGGGAAATGAAATATCAAGCGGCTTACTTTCTTCGAGCCATTGCTCGATCTTCTTAATCGATTTTTTCTTTATCTTCTTCAAAACAGGTACTCCCAACTTTTTCAACGCAGCAGCATTGCACTTCTGCTCATATTGTGATTTCATGGGCACTACCAACAGTTTTTTATTGAGGTGCAACACTTCGGCAGGTGTTTCAAATCCGGCACCACAAATCACTCCGGTGCAAGTCACCACGCTCTCCACAAAATCAACACCACTAATCGGGTACACCGAAATACGACCTACATGGTACGCACTTTTAGTATGCTTTGAGAAAATATGCCAGCGCACCTTAGGCAACTTTAACAAACGCTGCACCAATTTCTTATCGTCATACGCGGGCAGGTAAACAGTATAGTGCCCTAAATCTTTTGGCCTTGCCGATCGAATGGCCGAGCGAATAACGGGTGTAAAAATATTCTTGTCGTATTCTTCAAAATGAAAACCAATATACTTTTTAACTGGCGCATAGTTGCGTAGCATCCACTCACCAAACGGGTCAACAAACTTAGGCCGAGGTGCTTTTTTAGAAAGCAAAGCGGACTGATGGCTGAGTGATACGATCTTAATTTCTTTCTTCTTGCAAGCCCACGCAGTGATCGGTTCAAAATCATTCACCACCAAATCATAATCTTCAACGGGAAAATTCTTGATTTCCTTCATCACGTCTTTTGAACTATTCTTTTGGAATGTTTTTAAAAAATTGATGCCCCCGCTCTTTCCAAAGTAAAAGCTTAATCCCTTTGATTTGTACTTTACCGGATATGGCAAGACAATCTCTGCTTGCGCTCCGCTTACGAACAGATCGAGGTTTCCATGTTTCTTTAATTCGGGGATGATGTCTACCGCACGGCTGAGATGCCCGTTGCCCGTGCCTTGAATGGCATATAGAATCTTCATTTTTTGGTGGCGAGAAATTCGTTTACAAGGTCTTTAAATATCTCGTCATTATCTAGCGTATGG
>JABFSO010000421.1 GCA_013140555.1 Cyclobacteriaceae bacterium
GGCCCCAATAGGCCAGTTGCGTATCCCAATACCGAAGCACTTTGGGAATTGAGCAATGCAGCCGTATTGCTTTTGGCAGTCATTGAAAAATTAGTGGTCATCACTCCAGGAAAAGAAAGCGGTGCGGAGAACGCGCCCTCTATTACTGGCACGGCATCCACTGCCATGTTCATATCCATGTTCATGTCATTCATGCAGCTTTGCAGGGCTACGGGCACTGCCAATAAGCTGGCCGCTCCTGCCGATAGTTTTACAAATTCCCTTCGTTTCATAAGTTGTTAGTTTAATTTTTTTGTAAATATTTTTTAGCGTTTTGTTCTGATTCGAAATACAGAATTGCACCTGGTTTACTCGGGTTTGTGGTGATAAAAGCGAGCGCTTTATCGACAGAAACATTACTATAAGGATCCACCGCAAACCGGACTGATTCATCTGCGGTAAGATCACGCACACACTTTTCGCAGCAACCGTAATAGGTCTTGTTCTGCACCACTACAGGAGTTTGATCAACCCCCATGTACGTGTTGTTTACCATGCACACCAGTTTGTGATCTAATTGCACACCAGGAACAGGCAATGAGGCTTTATATTTTTCCTTCATCTCATTTTCCTGATTTTCCTGATGATAAACTCGAATAGCCAACCAGACGAAAACACCACCGATCATAACAATGGCAAATGCAGTAAGAAATACTTCGTTCCACTTTATTTTTCTAGTCTTGCTACCGACAGAGGTTGGCCTACTGATCTGTTTCTTTTTCATAACCTTGAGAAGAAAATCTCTTAGAATATTGCTATTTATGGAAGAAGATGGAGAGACCTTTCACTCTTTGCTACTTAGTCCCTCATCCCCACCCGCTACTAATGGATCATTTCTTTCACACTACCGCACTTCATCATTTTATCTCCGAAGTAAGGGTTCTTGATTTCCTTTTCGTTGGAGAGCCAGTACGCTCCGGTATTCTTGTTGGCCATGGGGCAGTATTCCAGATAGAGCATGCCCATGGAAAGTTTTCCGCCTTTTACCAACGTTGCCATTTCATTGCTCAGTGTGCTGAACAGGTTGCGTTGTGCGGTCAAGTCCGAAAGGTTGGCAAGTTTAGAAGCTACTTCAATAGCCGTGGCTGCACCGTCCACGTCCTTCAATGCAATTTGTAATTCGTTTGCGCCTTTCTTTGCTTCATCCGCTTTGGATGCTACCAGCGCATCCTTTACATGGATGTAATGTTCATAAGCCGTGCCCAGTTTGGCATCTTTGAACATGGCCCTATTCTGATCCATTTTCTTTTCATCGCCCTTTTTGGCGTGATCGTGTTGTGCAAAAGCTGCCCAGCTACCTAGAACCAGGCACAGCGTAATCATTTTTGTTTTCATAGTTGTATTTATTTTAAGGTTAAACATGTAATTGGTTCCAAAGAAGAATTAATACAATAACAATAAGTATCCCGTACCACGCACGCTTCATCCACACCCTCCACGAAGGCGTTGGCTTAGGATCACCGGTTTCGCAGCATGGTTTTGCCATAATTTTTATAAAATTGATTTGTCGGGTTTTACGCCCTTTATTAATCTTACCGTGCCTACAAGGGTTTTAAAAATTTTCTTCTCTTCAACTTCAGAAAAATCACTTTCCTTTATTGCCCCAGGCAATAAGTCTTTCACGCTATCATTTGTTGTCTCAAAACCATCCAGTAGTTGTACACTGTAAAAACCCAGTCGTTGCAGCGCATTGGCTGGACGGCCAAAATCAGCAATATGAACTTCACCTAAAGGTTTTAGTACTCTGAATATATCTTTGAGTGCATCGTATTTTTGTCTGAGGGTAAGGTGATGAAACACAAGGCTAGACATGACACGGTCAAAATAATTATCGGGGTAGGGAACCTTGCTTCCATCATACTGTTGAATTTTTACTGATACTCCAGCGGATTTCATTTTCCTGTCAGCGATAGAAAGAATTTTATCATCTATGTCCACCCCATAAACTTGTGCCTGGGGATATGTTTGTGCAGCCATGATGGAAAGCGTTAGCGATCCGCAACCGAAATCAAGAATTTGATAATCTGTTTGTATCCGCATCCCATCAATTAACGCATTCTTGAACTTTCGCTCCGGCATAGTGAACTGCAACACGGGGTCATAGACTTTTGTGAGCCAGTCATATTTCAGCGCGGGGATATATTTCCTATTTTCAGTCATAACGTGTTATTTTAGAGTTTCTTTTGTTTCGCCACAGCGTAACATCTGCTTACCGAAATATGGATTACTGATTTGTTCTTCACGGCTAATCCAGTATGCTCCTTTGCTATCGAATGCCATAGGGCAAAACTGATAGTATGCGTGAAGGTCTTTCAAACCAAAGGTTTTAATGGAAGAGTATAGAGAATTGGTCAATTGGGAAAATGAAGCACGTTGTATTTCAATATCGTTTGAGGCCTGCATCAATTTTATCGATTCTTCCATGCGCTTCAACTGTTCCATCCACTTAATATGAGCGTCTCCTTGAAGAAGGGACATATCTACTTTCTTCAGAGTAGTTGCAACACCCTTGATTTCTGTAG
>JABFSO010000400.1 GCA_013140555.1 Cyclobacteriaceae bacterium
GCGTCAACGTGGCCGGATGCCTTCCACGTGGTAGGATGCATAAAGATGGCAGCGTCAATGCCCACAATGTTATCGTGCATCATGGTCATAAACTTCCACCAATATTCTTTGATGTTGTTTTTTAGTTCGGATCCGTTTTGGCCATAGTCGTAAACTGCACTGAGGCCGTCATAAATTTCGCTGGACGGAAAAATAAAACCATACTCTTTCGAATGAGAGATGATATTCTTTAAAAGGTTGTCTTCTTGATTTGCCATAAGCCGCAAAGATATAAATTAGTCGCTACCCCAAGGCAACAATCGATCCAAAATCTGATTTAAAAAGTAGTTATACAGGAACTTCAATCTCGAAGCTGGTGCCTACACCCACGTCTGAGGCTACCTTAATTTTGCCGTTCATCTTGTGAATGGTTTCCTGAACAATGTATAAGCCAAGGCCCGATCCCTTCGACTTTTCGGATGCGCGATAGAACATTTCAAATATTTTAGTCTGATGCTCTGCGGCAATCCCAATACCATTGTCTTTCACCATCATTTTGAGAAAGTTGCTTTCCTGATAGGCATTTACCTCCACTACTTGGTTGTCTTTGGAAGAATCGTGGTATTTTAGTGAATTACTGATGAGGTTATTGAGCACCACACGCAAGCGACCGCGATCGGTTTTTATTTTAAGATCGGGGGGAAAGTTGTATTTGAAATAGATCTGTTCAAATCCCTCCGCATACTTCAAATTGTCGACTACTTCTTTGGTAAGTTCAAACAAATCCACCGGTTCTTTATGTAAATCAAGGCGCGAGTTTCGGGAGTAGTTGATGATCTCTAAAATAAATTCATCCAGATTTTTTACGCGCCCCTTCATCATTTCTAAACAAGCCTTCACTTCATTAGGATCATCGGTGCGTTGAGCGATTTCTATTAGCCCTAGCATTGAGCTGAGCGGGGCTTTTAAATCATGCGAGGCACTGTACACAAACCGATCCAGTTCTTGGTTCGTTTTCGAGAGCAACTCATTTTTCATTAATATCTCTTTTTCAGAATGGTGATTGATGTTCAGTAAGAAAAAGAAGATCAATACGCACACAGTCAATCCCATGATAAAATTGATGATGAAGGTGGTTCGCACATAATCTTCAGCATACACCATCTTCTGTTGTTCCGGAGTTAAGATCAATATCTTAATTTGATAAACATACGATAGAATGAAAAGAGCCAAACTGAGGAAGCAAAAAAGAATCGCCAGGTAACGATGTTTGTAACCGAACAAAGCCAAGGCCATGAGTCCGGAGATGATGAAATAAATGTAAGTGCCGGCCCGATAGGTATCATTGGCAGAGAACACGTAGATCAAAAAATTGGCAGCTGATAGGAGTAGGAAATTGGCGGTTCGGTATTTTTCTTTACGATTCAAAATAATGGCAATTACACATATGATCATCAGCCCAAAATAATAACTGATAAAACCATTGATTCCATTGTACCAGTCAATGAAAGCATAGGCAAGGCCAATCACAAATGCGATCAGCGCCAGTTGACCACGTAGCATGGCCGATTTGTAGGCTGACTTTACAGAGATGTACTTGTCTTTTCCGATGAGGATAGTTCGGATTAGCTCGCTCAATGTCATATCAAAACTGAAACGTTAAATATAGTTTCAAAAAAATCAGGTTTAAAATAAAATTGCATTTTAGGTTAGCCTTTTTAGGTATCTTGGCAGGCATGAAGGTGCAGTTTAAAAAGATCGGTTTGGCGGTAGCATTTTCGCCCACCTCACAAGCGCTGCTCAGCGAAGCTTCACGATGGGCAGTGTTGCATGGGGCGGAGTTGGTGCTGGTGCATGTTGGCCGTAGAACACAAGCTGTCGAAGAGCAAATGCATCAATTGGTCAGCTCGGTTTCCTCCACGCCTACCATTTTGTGGCGGGAGGGAAATCCCGTGAAGGAAATTTTGGCGTTTTGTAAATCAGAGAATATCGATTTGCTAGTGGCCGGAGCACTGAAGAAAGAGAACTTGCTTCAAAACTACATTGGCACGGTAGCCCGCAAAATTATGCGCAAGGCCGATTGCTCAATTTTGATGATTCAAAATCCATTGGTTGAAAACAAGCCCGTGCAAAATATTGTGGTCAATGCCGAAGACAGCCCGTTCGTGGAACAGGCCATTGAAGTGGGCTGCACCATTGGTGAGTTAGAAAAAGCGCAATGGGTTCACATTACGCGCGAATTAAAATTACTCGGTTTGGCATTGGCAGCCAATGAACAATGTACCGAAGATGAATATCACGAAAGCATGCAAGGCATGGTGCGAGAAGAAGTTGACGAAGTAGAAAAAATACTAGGGCATGTTCCGCATCAGCATGTAAAAATTAATATCAAAATGCTTTCCGGAAAATCAGGCTATGAGTTGGCGCTCTTTGCCGAACGCAAAAAGGCCGACTTATTAGTAGTGGGTGCACCCGAACGTAGATTCTCGTTGCTCGATCGAATTTTTCCACACGATTTAGAATACATTTTTGCCAACATGCCTTGCGATTTGCTGGTCGTAAACCCGAAAAAGAAAAACCATGGGTAAACTGAGCCATGCAGATGTAGTCCACTTACTCATGCAGTTAAGCATTATGCTGCTGCTGGGCCGATTACTCTCCGAAGCCTTGCGAAAGTTTAAGCAACCCGCAGTCATTGGTGAGATTATAGCCGGCATTTTATTAGGGCCTACCATCTTGGGCATGATCAAACCCGAATGGTTTCACGCACTCTACCCGGTACCAAGCGCTACCGCAACCGTGCTTACCGGTTTTGTACAAGTGGCAGTGATCATGCTTCTGTTCATTGCCGGTTTAGAAGTAGATCTGCATATTGTATGGCAACAAGGTAAGCAAGCTCTCTCTACCAGTTTCCTGGGGCTTATCGTGCCCTTCTCATTTGGTTTTATTTTTCCGTATTTCTTTCCGGATTTTTTTGGCATTGCTGATCAACACGAAAAGTTGACGTTCGCACTATTTATGGGCACTGCTATGGCCATTACCGCTTTGCCCGTGATTGTACGCATCTTAATGGATTTAAATCTCTTCAAATCGAAAATGGGTATGCTGGTGGTAACATCGGCCATGGTAGATGATTTAGTGGGCTGGCTCATTTTCTCTGTCATACTTAGCATGATTGGTAAGCAAGGAGATTCTTTTTCAATTCTAAATACTGTGCTGCTCACGATCACTTTTGTGGCGGTGATGCTTACATTGGGAAGAGGTTTGCTCAATCGTATTTTGCCATGGATTAACAAAAAACTGGCGTGGCCAGGCGGTGTGTTGTCCATTTCGTTAGCGCTTTGCTTTTTAGGCGCAGCCTTCACCGAATACATTGGCCTACACGCCATCTTCGGAGCCTTTATTATTGGTGTGGCCTTTGGCGATTCCAAACATTTCAGCGAACGCGCCAAAGAAATTGTGCATCAGTTTATCAATAACATATTCGCGCCTCTCTTTTTTGTGTCCATCGGTCTGCGTGTCAACTTTATTACCAATTTCGATTGGGCACTTACGGCAGTTATTCTGTTAATCGCTTTCGCGGGAAAGATTATCGGTAGCGGCCTCGGTACCCGACTCGGTGGTTTCTCGTGGCGTGAATCACTGGCCGCTTCATTTGGCATGAACGCCCGCGGTGCAATGGAAATCATCTTAGGACTAGTTGCATTGGAAAATGGATTGATCAACGAGCGTGTATTCGTTTCTTTAGTAATTATGGCGTTGATTACCAGCATCACCAGTGGCCCGTTAATGAAGTGGGTGCTCAAGCGATAATTACTTCAAAGCCTTCGAATTTTGATTTGGTCAATGACGGGCGTTCGCGTAATTTTAAAAAAAATTAGACTCAGCATGTATGCATCAAGCCAGTGTTAATAGCCACACATACGAAGTAACAGAAAAAGACAACGGCTTGATTGTCAACGAAACGTTGATTGATTGGGACTTTGTTAAAATTTCGGATGGTCACTATCACATACTGTACAAGAATAAATCCTACAGAGCTGAGTTGGTAAAGTGGGATGCACAGGCTAAGACGGTTGTGCTAAAAGTAAACCAGCAGATTTTTACGGTAAACGTAAAAACGAAGATGGATTTGTTGCTGGAGAAAATGGGCATTAGCAACACAAATAGCAACAAACTGAATTTTGTAAAAGCACCGATGCCGGGACTAATCATCGACTTGAAAGTGAAAGTGGGCGACACAGTAACCACCGGAGATGTTTTGCTGATTTTGGAAGCGATGAAGATGGAAAACATTCTCAAAGCAACTGGAGATGGCGTAGTGAAGGAAGTGAAAGTTAAAAAAGGAGATAGCGTAGAAAAGGGACACGTGTTGATCGAATTTTAAAAGCAGCTCATGGATTCAATTAAAGATTCAATCGTTAAGTTTTTGCGCCTAGATAATCTGATCAGTAACCTGACGGGCTATGTAGAGACGCAAGTGAAACTGGCAAAGCTGGAGGTGCGTGATGAAGTCGCCAAGATTTTATCGCGTGGGCTGGTGATTGGCTCCGTAATTCTTTTCGCTTTTTTATTTCTGCTTTTCTTTAGTGTGGGCTTGGCTCATTATCTAAACGGAGTATTTGAACAACCTTTTATTGGATATTGGATCGTGGCGGGATTTTATGCGCTGCCTTGCTTACTTTTTTTAATTTTCAACAAGCCCATCAGCGCTCATTTTGAAAAATATTTTGCCAAGCATATAAAAAACAAAGACAAATAGCATGGAACTGTTAGAAACGCAAGATCCGGAACGCAGAAAACTGCTTGAAACGTCCGATCGACATAAGCGCGAGTTAGAGAAAGAAGTGAAGGATATGTCTGATAAAACAGAAAAAGTTGTAAAGAACGCACTGATCATTGGCGGAGTGTTAGCAGTTTCTTATTTGTTGATTAGTCAACTTGGATCGGGCAAGAAAAAGAAGAAATTGAAAACGAAGTCAGCGGTAGTAACAGCAGCAGATGAAGAAGAAGATGACGAGCCTGAAGCACCGGGCGTCTTTGCACAAATAGGAACGAAAGTGGTTGATACCGCTACACTTGTTTTACTCGACTTGGCCAAAGAAGCACTGGCAGAGTTTCTCAAAAACCGGAAGCAGAAAGATGGCAATTCTTAAAAACTTAGAAGCGCGCTACCGCGAAGGAAAAAAATCCATTGCCGTTCTGGTTGACCCCGATAAGGTGGAAGACCCATCGGAGTTAGATCCGTTGATCCGATTGGCCAATGAAAATTGTGTCCACTTCTTTTTCGTAGGTGGAAGTTTGGTGACTACGACCAACATGGGCGATGTGATCAAACACATCAAAGAAAATGTTTCCATTCCGGTGGTGTTGTTTCCAGGCAGCTCGCTTCAGATTGAGCCATCGGCCGATGCGATTCTGTTTCTCTCACTCATCTCAGGTCGCAATCCGGATTTGTTGATTGGACAACATGTCATTGCTGCTCCAATTTTGAAAAGCAACAAGCTGGAAGTGATGCCCACCGGTTATCTGTTGGTGAATTCGGGTAAAACTACCTCCGTGGCTTATGTGAGCAATACTACGCCCATACCAGAAGACAAATATTCATTAGCAGCTTGTACGGCATTGGCAGGTGAAATGCTCGGCTTACGCCTAATTTACCTCGATGCGGGCAGCGGTGCCGAGCGCGAAATCAATGCGAAAATGATCAGCACGGTACGCAAAACCATCAATGTGCCACTGATTGTGGGTGGCGGCATCAATACGAGCCGCAAGGCCATAACAGCCTTGGAGGCCGGGGCAGATCTTATCGTGATCGGCAACGCGCTTGAAAAAGATCCTAACCTGCTCACCGAAATTGCCGACAAAATCTACGATTGGAACCAGAGTGTGAAGACGGAGCGGTAGCTTGCAAGAATCCTCATTGTGGTTTAATTTTGATCTATGGCGATTATAAAATCTATCTCAGACTTAAAAAACAAGTCGAATGAAATTTCCTCATTGGCGCATTCGAATCACGAACCAATTTTTATTACAAAAAATGGGGAAGGAGATTTAGTCGTTCTTTCTATCCAAGAATATCGCAAGATGAAACTACAACTTGATTTATTTGCGAAACTTTCGGTTGCAGAACAGGAATGGAATGAAGGGAAAAGAGGTAGATCATCTAAGGATGTTATAAAATCACTAAAAAGTCGTTTGGCAGAGCGTGAAAACTAAAGTCAGTCTTCTCCCTAAGGCAGAAGAAGATTTAAAGGAGATTATTGACTACATCGCTGTTGACCGACCTATGGTTGCAGCTAAAATTATTTCTCGATTTGAATCTGCATTTGAAAGACTAGAGAGGAATCCACTTATTGGAAATAGATCAAAAGAAAGCAGACTTAGGGTACTTGGCTATAGATTTCTGGTAGTAAGTTCTTATATCATTTTTTACAAAGTTCAACCCAAATTCGTTTTTTATCTACCGGATACTCCATGGAGCCCGTAATTATTCAGAGATATTGTGATTCCTACTTGACTTTTAACCCATTATAGATTTTTTACCCCAAAAACTTTCGTTTCCCATTCCCTAATAAATTCCTATTTTTGCACACCCATTTTGGGCAAAAAACCCTTAAATCATGGAAAAAAAGATAGTTCGGGTAGGAAACATAGAGTGCGGAAGCGATGAGCTTTTCCTCATTTCCGGACCTTGTGTAATCGAAGAGGAGAAAATAATGATGGAAACAGCCGAAAAACTGAAGGGTATTTCGGAGCGTTTGAACATTAAAATCATCTATAAGTCGTCTTTTCAGAAAGACAACCGTAGCAGCCTGAAGTACTATACCGGCCCCGGTTTGTCAAAAGGCGTAGCGCTTTTAGCTAAAATTAAAGAGCAATTCGGATTCCCGTTGCTAACAGACATTCACTACCCCGATCAGGCCAATGCAGCCGGAGAGGTAATTGATGTATTGCAGATTCCTGCTTACTTGTGTATGCAAACTGATTTGATGGTGGCGGCCGCAAAAACGAAGCGCGTTATCAATATCAAGCATGGCCAATTTTTGGCTCCTGATAACATGAAGCACCCGGTTGGAAAGTGTGTGGACAGCGGCAACGACCAGATCATTTTGACTGAGCGTGGCTTTACATTCGGATACAACGATTTGATTGTAGATCCTCGCAGCTTCTATCACATGAATAAAATCGGATATCCGGTTGTGTTTGATGTAACTCATGCCATCCGCAAATATGGAATTCCAAGTGCCGATGCAAAAGGTGGTGCCCGCGAATTTTTGCCGGTGCTTTCACGCGCAGGTATCGCAGCCGGTGTAGATGGTGTATTCATCGAAGCACATCCCGATCCCGACAAGGCATTGTGCGATGCAGCCAGCCAGCTCAACATCAATCACCTCGAAGAATTTTTAAAACCGCTTATTGAATTACACAATGTGGAAGTGAAGTTCCGCGAAAAATCTCTTATCACTCATTAAAAAAACGTAACACATGGAATTGTATTTAGACTCAGCTGACCTGAAAGAAATCGAAGAAGCATTTCAGCTTGGCTTTTTAAACGGACTTACTACGACCCCTACATTCATGCACCGCGGTGGTGTAACAGATGTAGATGGTTTGATTGTAAAATTATCCAAGATCGTTCCGGTTCTTCAGATCGAAGCTTTAGGAAATAACGCTAACGAGATTTTAGCGGAAGCAAAACGTCAACTAGACTTAGGTCTTGATCCGAAGAAAACCGTTTTCAAAATTCCGGTTTCTTTAGAAGGCGTGAAGGCTTGTAACTTATTGCGTAAAGAAGGTTTGTTGGTAAACGTACACTTGATCTACACGCTTCAACAAGCGTACATGGCGATGCACGCAGGTGCTACGTATGTGTGCCCATTAGTAGGTCGCTTACAAGATCAAGGTCACGATGCATTGGATTTAGTGAGCCAATGTGTAATGGCCGTTGATCATTACGGATACGATACGAAGATCATGTTCTCTTCTGTGCGTCATGCTGAGCACGTACGCAATGCCATCAATGTGGGCGTTCACACCATCACTGCTCCTTGGAAAGTGATGAAAGCATTGACCGATAACAACCTGACTGCTTTAGGAACACAACAATTTGTAGAGCATACCAAGTTGATGACTGTTCGTGTGAAAGATGTAGTGAGCAGCAAGAATCCAATTGTTACCGCAGATACGTCTGTAACCGATGCGTTAGTTAAAATGACCGAATATGGTTTTGGTAGTATTACTGTTACTAAAGACAGTCAAGTAGTGGGCGTATTTACGGATGGCGATTTGAGAAGAAAGTTACAGGAAAGCGGTCGTGAAATATTGACAAAGAAAATCGGTGAGTTTGAATACAAACAACCCGTATCAATTGATTCAGATGCTTTGTTAAATGACGCAGCTGATTTATTCAAGAAAACAAAAGTTGACACTATTTTAGTGACTGAAGGCGGCAAGCCAGTAGGCATGCTTGACATTCAAGAGCTGAAAGATTAAGCATTCATTTTTTGGAAGCGGCCGGTATACAAT
>JABFSO010000344.1 GCA_013140555.1 Cyclobacteriaceae bacterium
TTTCACGATTACAACTAAAGCCTGTTATGAATTTTACCAACTTACCCGGACTGACTGAAATAAAATCGAAGTTGATCGAGGCTGTGAAAGGCAATCACATTGCGCATGCTCAACTTTTTGCAGGCAAACCCGGTTCGTTGAATCTGCCGCTGGCATTGGCGTATGCCAATTACTTGCACTGCCAAAAAAAAGGTGATAATGATGCGTGTGGTACCTGCGCTGCTTGCAGCAAGAGTGCCAAATACATTCACCCCGATACCAGTTTTGTTTTTCCGCTTGGAAATGTAAAAGGCGACAAAGATGAAGATCGTTTCAAAGCCGACATTTTGAAAACATGGAGAAGTTTCCTGCTGGAGCAACCCTATGGCGACCTCAACGACTGGATTAGTTTTTATGGGGGTGAAGACAAGCAAGCGCTGATCTCGCGCGAAGAAAGCCGCGAGATTATCAAAACACTTTCATTAAAACCATTTGAAAGTCCATTTAAAGTGATGATCATCTGGCAGCCCGAGTTGATGCATCCTTCTGCAGCCAATGGCATTTTGAAAATTTTGGAAGAGCCACCGGCCAATACTTTTTTCATTCTGATAACCAACGCTATCGAGCGATTGCTGCCCACTATTTTATCGCGTACGCAAATTGTGCAAGTGCCTTTACTCGCTGATGAAGATATTGAGGTCCGTCTACAACAAAAAGGATTGAGTGAATCACGTATAACAGAAATTCTTTCATTGGCCGATGGAAGTTTGAACACAGCTATCAAGCTGATCGACTCCGAACAGGATCAATACCAGGAAAAGTTTTCGGGTTGGATGCGCACGTGCTTTAAAAGAGATTATGGCAAAATGGTAGCCATGACCGAAGAGTTTCATGAACTGGACAAACTGGATCAGCGAAATTTTCTTGCATATAGTTTAGGAATGATCCGCGAAACGGCTCTTCAGTTTTCCGGTGCCTCGGCCATCAGCCGCGTGAAAGGCAGCGAGGTAAAGTTTGTGCAAGATTTCAGCAAAGTAGTCAACGTAACCAAAGCCGAAAAAATCAATGAACTGATTTCCGATGCCACCTATCATTTGGAGCGCAACGGAAGCCCAAAAATGATTTTTCTGGACTTATCATTGCAGCTCTCGCAGGTGTTCAATCCGTAAATATTTATTCCTTATTTTTGCGCGTTAGTTTTTTGAAAAATAAAATTATGAATCGATTCATTACCATTCTTGCGCTTAGCTTTTTCACGTTAATGTCCAGCTGCGCACAAAAGTCTTCCAAATCCGACTATGTAGTTACTTTCAAAACCAGCTATGGCGATATGGTTGCCATTCTGTACGATGAAACCCCCAAGCACAAAGCCAACTTCGTGAAACTTGCCAAAGAACATTACTTCGACAGTTTGTTGTTTCACCGTGTCATTGCAGGCTTTATGATTCAAGGCGGTGATCCGAATTCTAAAAAAGCAAAATCGGGCGAACCATTAGGTATGGGTGGCCCGGGCTATACAGTTGATGCTGAATTCAATCCTAAATTTTTTCATGAAAAAGGAGCATTGTCGGCAGCTCGGTTAGGAGATGGACAAAATCCAACCAAAGCTTCCAGCGGCAGTCAATTTTATATTGTGCAAGGCTCCATCATGCCGGAGTCGAATATGGAAGAGTTGAAGTACGATCAAATGAAATTGAGTATGTGCTTTCGTCAAGTCATGCAAAACCCTGCCAACAAACCATTGATTGATTCCCTCAATCAAGTGTATATGACTGGCGACATGGAAGCCTACAAGAAAAAAATATTCAGCCTCGTGCCGCGCCTCGAAAAAGAAACCAATACCAAAATCACAAAAGATGTATCGCCTGAAAAGATCAAGGCGTATACAACCAATGGCGGTGCACCTCACTTAGATGGTGATTATACCGTGTTTGGCAAAGTGATCAAAGGCCTTGACGTAATTGACAAAATTGCCGCGGTGCAAAAAGATGGAGGTGACAGACCTGTGGAAGACATTCGCATGTTTGTAACCGTAGAAGAATTATCCAAAAAGAAGATCACCAAACTTTACGGATATGTTTATCCGGAAGAAAAAAAATGAGAATCCTCGTTACCGGATCGAACGGACTACTCGGTCAAAAACTGGTTGAACTGATTTCGTCCGGTAACGATTATTTAATTGCTACCGCGAAATCATCATTGGTCATTGAATTACCTAAAGGTGAATTCCATTCATTGGATGTTACCGATGGTGAATCTATCGAAAGCGTCATCGCGCAAAGCATACCTGATGTGATTATTCACACGGCAGCGATGACACAAGTAGACCAATGCGAAACGGAACAAGAAAAGTGCTGGCTCAACAATGTGCAGGCAGTAGAAAATTTGGTGAAGGCCTGCGAAAAGTTTTCCGTTCGACTCATTCATCTTTCTACCGATTTTATTTTTGATGGCACTCACGGTCCGCTGGACGAAACTGAAAAACCAAATCCGCTTTCGTACTACGGCAAAAGTAAGTTGGCTGCCGAAGAACTTATTCAAAAAAGTAAAATTGACTGGGTGATACTGCGCACTGTTTTAGTATTTGGCGTTACGAAAGACATGAGTCGGTCGAACATTGTACTGTGGGTAAAGAAGAGTTTGGAAGAAGGAAAAACCATTCAGGTGGTAAATGATCAATGGCGCACACCGACACTCGCAGAAGATTTAGCGATGGGTTGCTATCTGGCTGCCACCAAGAAAGCGAAGGGCATTTATAATATCTCTGGAGAAACGATGATGACTCCGTATGACATCGCCTTGGCGACTGCAGCGTTTTTCAAACTCGATGCATCGCTCATCAAAAAAACAGATTCCACACAATTTAAACAACCCGCTGCGCGCCCTCCGAAAACGGGATTCATCATCACGAAAGCGAAAAATGAATTGGGTTACCGGCCACGAAGTTTTACAGAAGGTCTCAAGATTGTTCAGCAGTTACTCGGTTGAGCCTCCTCCGCAATTAGGTACTACATGTGCATAGTATCTCTTTGTGCCCGTATAATCTATGGCAGCTGCGCAACGAGGACAAGTATCATTCATGAAAGGGCTCGTATGGAGCTCCACATAAAAAGTAGTGTTGGTAATTGATTGTTCGTTGACGGAGCAATCAAAGACAGCAAAAAAAACATTGGTATGCGTATTCCACGTTTCTCCAAGTGAATAGTAGGCTGGATCTTCGATATGCACAACGGCTTGCCCGCACAATATGGAGACAAGTTTTACTTTGACACATTTACCGGAGAGTTCCACTTCCTTGGCATCCTGGCAAGAAGTGATACTCAACGCGAACATAGTTAGTACAATCGCTAAATTTCTCGAAACACTTGAAAAGGAAAATGGCGTGGTCCTCATAGTTGCTTTTTTCATTCGACACGCCTGTGCCCGCAATGGTTGGAACATCCTATTCCTTCTTTGCCCAGCCTGTTGGAAATTGGATAGTTAACAATGCAATGATCAATAGAAAGTTAAATTCCACCCCATTTCTACCTCCGCCCACTACAAACCATCCTTCGTGCCAATGGATCAACGCAATTCCTGCAATTAAAATGGCAATAGTTATTAACACAGCCCATTTCACATAGCGTTCAAATATCAGACAAACGGCAGCTGCTACATGCGAGAGTTTGATCAGCCATGCTAAACACAAACCGAACGGAGCAAATCCAATCGCATCAAGATAAAGATTCCCAAATGCATTGATACCTCCATTAAACATGCCGGGGACACTATGTACCAATAATATGATCGCGATCGCCATGCGGAGTAAAAATGTGCTGTTAAAATTCATCGATTTCAATAGTTATTAGTGAAGAAATAAAGTGACTCAAACATACTACTTCAAAAGTAATTACTTGTGTTTATTCAAAATTGTAAAAAACCGACAACCAAGTTAGGTGGGGCAAATAAATGAAGAGCTGTCTGACCCCAGGCGTTTATTTTTTACAAACTCATAAGGAGTTATACCTGAAAATTGCCGGAAGTCATTGATGAAATGAGACTGATCGCTATAGTTCAAGTGATGGGCCAACTCCGTTAGTTGTGAATACCTTGTTTGGGTGAGCAATTGCAAGGCTTTCTCGAATCGCGCTATTCGTTGCAATTTTTTCGGTGTTACTCCAATGGCGATTTTAAATTTCCGCTCCAGGCTTCGCTCCGAAATTTTAAGGTTGTGTGCCACGCCCCATACATTCGCAGATTCATCGATCGCTTGTGAATGGATGATCTGAGTCACTAGCGGGTCGATTCGATTGAACGTTGAAATTTTATCAGCCAAATACTTACTAGAAATGATCACGCGTTCGTGATGCGATTTTGCGAGAGCTAGTTTGCTTTGAATGTCCGACCGACAAAACAATTGAATCTCGGGCACAGTATTTACCAACTCGTGCGCTTCCACACCAAAAAAAACATGAAGTGCGTGCGGATGAAAACTGATTCCAAAATGCGAAAAGGTACCGCCAATGATTGACACTGAATCCTTCGTATAGATTCCACTGATGTAGCAAGCGGGCATCTTTTCACCGTCTTGTTTATGAATGGGTACAAAATGCTCCAGATCTTGAAAAATGAATCGTGGATAGCGATCGGCAAAACTTTTTATTTGGAGATGCTTCTCTTCGGATTGATGTGAATCATAACTCCAAAAATACCGAACATATGGTTTTAGTACAGACGGAGGAGCATATTGATGATAAGTCATTTCATGCCCTAACGAATACTCAAACCTTTTGTTTTGGTGGATTTTCTGTCAACGTCAGGTCTGATTTCAATTTAGTCAATTCACCTAGCAATTTAGTTTCTGTTACCCAGCTCTCTTTATTCAATTGACGAGCGATGTTTACAATCGAAAAATTGAGTGTTTCTATTTCTGTTCTGCGTTTCATCTTCATGTCCTGCAGCGTTGAAATCAATTGACCGTCTGAGTTTTTACTGATCATCAATAAACTATTCATTACATCCTCAACTTCGAGTGTTACACCCACTTCAGTAGCAATGGATACACACTCCTTGATGATGCGTGTAGCTATTTCTTTGGCTTTATCGTTGCGATGAAATAATCCATTGTCAATTTCTAAAAGTGGGCAAACCGAATTAAACACACTATTCGCAATGGCTTTCTTCCAAATGATTGATTGAATGTTTGGAGAGGCTGCAAATTTGAAATGATCATTTTCAAGTTGGGATACGATCTCGTGTAATTGAATGTCATTTCCTCGAATCACCCCAATTTGAGAGACGGCTACCGGCTTATAACGTATGATGCTTTCAGATATCGATTGACTGGTTGCGAAAAGCACACAACGATAAACTTCCGGAAAGCCTTGTTGTAAAAATGGTTGCTCTACCTCCAGTCCGTTTTGCATTACTACCAATGGCGACTTACTTATTTTTGGATACAGTGTTTTTGCCAGGCTTTCATTACCAAACGATTTAGTGGTCAGCACCACGATTCCATCTAACAGTGATAACTGACTGAAGGAAGTCACTTCAATGGTTGCTTCTAAAGTCAACTGATCGGGAAATTCAATTTTAATTTTCTCGTAAGTAGAAACGCCCTGATCAACGCTTCCGCGGATCAGGATCACATTCCGGCCTTTCAATTTTAAAAACACGGCCAATGTTTTTCCAATGGCACCCGCACCGATAATGTAAATCGCCTTTTCCATAAGTTATTAAAATTGACTTCAAACTTATCCGATATTTTCAATGATCACGGCAGTGGCTCCTCCTCCTCCATTACAAATTGCCGCCAGGCCATATTTTCCTTTTTCTTGTTTCAGTACTGAAAGAAGTGTACACACAATTCTTGCACCGGATGCACCTAATGGATGCCCCATCGCCACAGCCCCGCCATAAACATTTGTCTTAGCTAAATCAAAACCAAGTATATTCTGATTGACCAACACGACAGCCGCATACGCTTCATTGATTTCAATAAAATCCATGTCTTGTAAAGAGAGCCCTGCCCTGCGAAGCGCAATCGCTATGGCATGCGCTGGTGCTTCTGCATATTCTCTGGGATTAACAGCGGCATCAGCATACGAGATAATGCGAGCGAGTGGCTTTATTTGATATTGTTGAAGTGCAGTTTTAGAAGCCAACAAGAGCGCTGCCGCACCATCATTTAAGTTGCTGGCATTCGCTGCCGTAATGGTTCCATTATTATCAAATGATGGTTTTAGTTTAGCCACCTTTTCAGGAATAACCTTGGCAATGTCTTCATCTTCAAGAAAGTGAATTTCTCCACCCTTCGTTTTCAAATGGATAGATGTAATCTCGCTTTTGAATTTGCCTTTTCGCGTTGCCTCATTGGCTCGCGCATATGAGTTTAATGCGTAGACATCTTGCTCCTCGCGCGTAATCCCAAATTTCGTTATACTCAGCTCGGCAATATTGCCCATGTGAATCAGATTGTACGCATCGGTCAATCCATCTTTCAGCAATCCATCTACAAAGGTTTCGTCACCAAATTTCTTTCCATGACGTAGCATGGAATAATGTGGTGCGTTGCTCATGCTCTCCATGCCGCCCGTTATCACCACATCATCCAAACCTAATTCAATTTGTTGAGTGCCCAAGATCATTGCTTTCATTCCGGCAGCACACACTTTATTTACAGTGGTGCAATCTGCTTGATCAGGCACTCCAGCCAATATGGAAGCTTGTCGCGCAGGCGATTGTCCTACATTTGCTGATAACACATTTCCTAAATAGACAGAAGAGATTTGTTCCGGCAAAAGCCCGACTGATTGATACGCATCGCGAATAACTGCTGCACCTAATTGAGGCGCTGCAAAGCCCGACAAACTACCCAAAAATCCTCCGATGGGCGTGCGTTTCGCGGCAACAATAAATACTTCGTCACGCATGCGACTTACTTAACTGGATGATATCCTCAGACGAAACTCCATAGATTGGCGGGGTTTGTACACCCAACAGATTGAGGTAGATGCACAAAGCTCCACGATGATGTGACTCATGAATGATGAGTGCACGCAAAAAATTGCGAAGTGTGGTGGGTTTTCCGCTTGCCGTAATGATAGTTTTGGATAAGTCGGCTTCGGTCAATCTTCCGAAAATTTCTACCGACTGTGCATGCATCTCATTAAAGTAAAGCATGATATTTTCATATCCATCCGCCAACTCTTTGCCACAACCTTGGTAATTCATTTTATTGCCAAGCACTACTTCGGCAAACAAATTTCTTTCGATGGCTGCGATATGTCGTATCAAATCGGCAATCGTAAACTTACCCGGAAGATATGCCCAATCCATTTTATCCGCTGGCACAACCTTTAAAATTCGAAGCGTGCCTTCGCGGGTTCGTTCATAGAATTCAAGAAAATTTTCGATTGTAGTAATTTCCATAAGCACTGTTTTATTTTTTCAATTCACGTATCATCGATTCCAGATAATTCATAGAAGCATTCAGATAATTTATTTTGCCGGATGATTTTGCATGCAACATAGCTCCTTGAATTAAAGCCGTGAGGATGGATGTAAATTCTAGAATATTGATTTCAGGCTTTATCTCATCATTCTTGATGCCGGCTCTCAACAATTTTTCTACTGAATTTCTCCAGTATGTCAAGGCTTTATTGGCTTTTTCCTTTAATTGGGGATGTGTATCATCCGCTTCTGTTGATGTATTAGCTATTGGGCAGCCATTGCTCAAAAAAGATAGCTTTGAAAAATTGCGGTAGGTTTCCGGATAGACGAGCAATTTCTCAATCGCTGTTTCACGTTCGTCCATTTTTCCTCTGATATAATCTGATACCTTTTGAAAGTTATGCTCAAACGCAGCTACCGCCACTTCATCTTTGTTTTTGAAGTTTCCATAAATACTCCCTTTCGTTAAACCAGTAACTTCCATCATATCCGTGAGCGAGGTTCCCGCAAATCCTTTCACATTGAAGACAGAAGCTGTTTGCTCTACAATATATTGCCTGGTTCGGTCTGCTTTGGTAGCCATTTCTAATTTTTCAGTAATACTAAGAAATAAAATATACCGATCGGTATATTTTATAAAGTTTATTTTTCCATGCTATGAAATGCAATCATTGCTTGAAGATTTTCCACCCACATTTTTCCTCTTGTTACTTACGTCAATTCTTCTAATCTTCACGAACTTAAAAACTAGGTACTATGGCAGAAAATCGCGGACAATGGGGTTCTAAATTTGGTTTCATTATGGCAGCGGCCGGTTCGGCTGTAGGCCTTGGTAACATTTGGCGGTTTCCCTACCTCACCGGAGAAAACGGTGGTGCTGCTTTTGTGCTGGTGTACATTTTTTGCGTGGTGCTGGTGGCAGTGCCAATGCTTATCAATGAAATTGCTTTGGGTCGCCTGACGGCTAAAAACCCGGTGGGTGCCATTCAACGATTGGGTGGCAGCAAACTGTGGGTAGCGCTGGTAGGCTTCTTGCCTTTGATCGTGACATTTGTAGTGCTTAGTTACTACAGCACCATTGCCGGCTGGACAGTTG
>JABFSO010000395.1 GCA_013140555.1 Cyclobacteriaceae bacterium
ATTGGTACTTGCGTTACATCGGACTGGTACGTTGCTTGCGCGCTCAATGTAAACTGCGGCAGGTGGGCCGACTGGGCATTGGCAATGGTGTACTCCGTGATTTTGCTGATTAATTCTTTCTGCTTGATGAGTGGATAGTTTTGCTTTGCTTTTTCGTAGCAATCTTCCAGTCGCAGTTTGTTCTGTGCAAATGCAGACTGAGTAACCGCAGCGATTGAGAAAAGTAAAATGAAGGATGTAAATCTTGAATACATATTTCTTTACGGCTTTAAGGCATGGATGATAAAGTCGGTTATTTCTTTTTTGCGTTGGCTCATGACGCTTTCAAAACCCGCATCGTCTTTTTCTAAAATGATTTTCACCACCGGCCGCGCGACAAACGGATAAATGGCCATTCCCATGATGCTCATAAACAGTTGAGCCGGATCTGTCTGGCGAATCGTGCCCGCTTTTATTTCGGCTCGCATCTCAACGGAAAACTTTTTTAATAGCAGACTGGGATGCGCACCGGCATTTTCTGCAATGGCTAACATGCGATGTGGATTTTGATTCAGCTCTTGCAAAACAAAAATGGGCAAGTAGGGGTGTGCCAGCAGCACCGTGATTTCATGCTCTACGATTGCCTGAATTTTTTCGAACAATGGTTTCTCTGATTGCATAATCTGACCCAAACCAGAAAAGAAGATTGTCACACGTTGTTGAAAAATGAGTTCGAACATTTTGTCTTTGCTGCGGAAGTAATAATGCAGCAAAGCGCGGTTGATGCCAGCCTCTTGGGCGATGTCTTCCATGCGGGCGGCAGCAAAGCCTTTTTGAGTAAAAACCTTGTCGGCAGCCTCTAAAATGGCTTTTTCGGTCTGATTATCGTCTTTTTTGTTAACCACTTGATTTAACTAAATTGTTAAACTGGAACGCTAAATAAGTAAAAAGGTTTGGATTTTGAAAGTTTTATTGAGAGTGACTAAAGATTGTTGTTTGGATTTAAGTTTCCGACAGAGGTTATTTAGACTTTCTTTTCAAACATGGTTTTATTTCGGTTTGGGGTCGTTCTTGCTTTTTTAATTGTTAGCCAAGCGCTTATCGCTCAAAAAACAATTCCGCTTATCGATGGCAGTGAGGATAGTGAGTGCGTTCCTTGCAAGGCGATGATTGACAAAAAGCCCAAAGAGGTGCTTTTCGGAATCTATACTAAATCTAATGGCGATGTCTACTTTACCATGGACAACATTGAATGGTTCCATAAGCTCTTCGCAAATGATGAGATAGGAGTTAGTGCCGATTTTGTTGTCGAAGACCGGTATAACTGTAATCAACCCCCGGAGAAAAAAAATACGATTTACAAAGGGATCATCATTCCTCCCGTATACAAGAAGAGGCTACTCGCCAACAACGAATCGGGTAACGGAATTAATAGTAAAATTGGCACGCTACCGGCTTCTCTAAAAGATAAAACGTTTGAAGAAAACCTGATCATCGTCAGCAGAAACAAGATTTGTTATTACACTCATTTCGTAAATATGGTTCGATCCGATTGGGATTTGCTGCCGATGGGGTTGTTTGCTGATACGCTTATCAAGTCGAATGCATTTGAGCATGACCCAAAAGAAGATTTTACGTATTCCAAAAAAATAGAAATCGTTATTCCTTTCAAAAAAGGGACCAGCGCCTATAGTATTTCTGAGTTAAAAAGCGCCAGCGATTCGCTCAACCTAAAAAAATTCACGATTCAAAAAATCGAAATCCGATCTTACTCTTCCATTGAAGGTCCGGAAAACATCAACATCGATCTCATGAAAAAACGTGGAGATGCCATGATTGCATTTTTGCGGCCTTACCAATCGAATATAAATCGTTCAAGTGTGTTGGCTGCCGAAAATTGGCTTGAGTTTTTCGCTTCCATCAAGGGTACTGAATTTGATTATTTAAAAAACTTGTCTAAAAGTGAGATAAAAAAACAATTGACAAATTCCGCTTTAGCCAAAAAACTAGAGCCTCTATTAGCAAACGAACGAAAATCGGTGGCGGTGCTTTATCTTCTTCCCAAGACAATCCAACGTACATTCACAACTGACGAATTCCTTCTCTCATTCAAAAAAGCATTGGCTTCCAAAAAGATTTCCGAAGCAAGATCCATTCAACTCGAAGCAATCGAGCAAATAAGGCAAGAAAAACTTCCATTAGAGTACCTTGATAAAATGGAAGTTCCGAAATCCAAAGAATTCATATCATTGGCAAATGACCGAGTGGTCTATCTTCTATTATACGATTTGGTCGATAAAGAGGAATCGCTTGTGCGCTTTTTGGAGATGCGTGCGCTTGATCGCAAAAACGCTAAAGTCAACTACAACATTTGTGCACTAAAACTGGAGTTAGGGATTTGGGACAAAGAGATCCTAAAAGGCAAAGAACTGATAGATGAAATAGATGCTTTACTTAAAATGGGGATTGACAAATCTCTTGTGCAAAGAATGGAGATCAATCATCATATTCTCAAATCACGCGAATACTTAAACAACTTCCAATACGATGAGAAAGACTCCGTGATGGAAGAGATTCGCGATCTGTATGATTTGATTGAACCAACTGATGAGGAGATTTATTCTTTGGCAAAATTTTATTCATACCATTATCAAACTGGATGGGCTTTCGATATCATAAAACCTAGAATTCAAGCAATCAATGTAGATGAAAACCTACTCTTTTATTATATCAATCTCTTATTCTACCATCCAAGTATCTACGGATCGGAGAGCTTTACCGCAGCCATACTCAATGCTGTTAACTTAAATCGATTAAGATACTGTTCATTTTACCAGCCACATGATTTTGGTGGCGCTAGTATGCAACTACTGGAGCACGATGAACTACGAAAATATTGGTGTCAATCTTGTCGTTAAGATTATCAAGATAGATTTGCAATTGCCCGTTCTATTTCGTTGCTTGAACAATGGGCGAACCAAAAAAAATCGGCATCTGGACGAGCACTTCGTTGGTGATGGGCAACATGATTGCCTCCGCCATGTTCATGCTACCGGCCACGCTTTCTTCGTACGGCAGCATCAGTTTAATTGGTTGGGTGCTCTCTGGTTTTGGTGCTATTTGTTTGGCTTTAGTATTCAGTTGGCTAAGCCAATTAATGCCATTGGCGAATGGTGGTCCATATGCCTACACACGCGAGGGCTTAGGTGACTTTGCTGCCTTTTTAGTTGCGTGGGGATATTGGATTTCAGTGTGGAGTACAAATGCTGCGATTGCCGTTGCATTTATTAGTTATCTCTCCGTTTTCATTCCAGCATTAGAGCACAATTCGTTGCTGGCGATTGGTATCGGCTTATCTGCCATTTGGCTTTTGACGTGGATCAACACCAGAGGAATTCGCGATGCAGGTATTGTGCAAGTTATTACCACCATTTTAAAAATCGCTCCACTGGCGCTGGTAACGATCGGAGGTTTGTTTTTTATTCATGCCGAAAATTATTTGCCGTTTAATAGTAGCGGCTTGTCCAATCTGAGTGCGATCACCTCCACCGCCACACTCACTCTCTTCGCATTTTTAGGTTTGGAGTGCGCCACGATTCCATCCGGTCAGGTTGAAAACCCGGAGAAGACGATTTCACGAGCAACGCTTTACGGCACATTAGCTGTAACTGCACTTTACATTTTAGGAACGGTTGTCATCATGGGAGTGCTTCCTCCTTCTGTTCTCAAAACATCGCAAGCCCCCTTTGCCGATGCAGCGGCCAGCATGTGGGGAGATTGGGCACGCTATCTGGTGGCTGGCGGTGCTGTGATGTCCACATTTGGTGCACTGAATGGATGGATTCTGATGCAAGGACAAATTCCGGCTGCGGCTGCCGCTGATAAACTTTTTCCTTCCATCTTCAAGCGAGAGAATAAATTCGGATCGCCATTTGTCAGCATTCTCTTATCAAGTGTTTTTGTATCGGCTCTCATGCTGATGAATTTTAATCATAGTTTAGCCAACACGTATCAATTTATCATTCTTCTTTCGACCATGACCGTTTTGGTGCCCTACTTATTCTCGGCTGTATCGTATGTGATCATCGCCATAAAATCAAAAGATCTGCAATGGCGAAGTGGTATTAAGTTGACAATCGCTATGATCGCATTTATCTATTCCATTTGGGCATTAGCGGGTTCGGGCCAAGAGTCTGTTTATTGGGGTTTTCTCTTGCTGATGATTGGAGTGCCGTTGTATGGATGGAGTAAGGTGAAGGCGAATCGGGAGTGATTTCGTTTAGAGTTAAACCTTAAAGATTGTAGCGTCTAATAATTAGAGATTATAATTGTTTTAGAAATGAACCTCACCTGTCAATCCGAATACGGAACACTACAAAGTGTATTTATTAAAAAAGCAGCCGATGCTTTTGTGGATGCTTCCACCATTCGCCAGCAATGGCAAGCGCTCAACTTCTTAAGCGAACCTGATTTTCAGCAAGCACAAAATGAATATCATCATTTCGAAAAATTGTTGCGCACTACCAATCCCGACATTCATCATTTTGAGACGGATGCTTCTGTAACGATGGACAGCGTGTATTGTCGCGATGCCAGCATTGCTACCGATAAGGGAATCATCATTTGCCGGATGGGAAAAGCGGGCCGCATGAACGAACCTTCGGCCGCATTAAAATTTTACGAAAAAGCTGGTATCCCTATTTTAGGAAAAATAGAATCACCCGGCACCGTAGAAGGTGGCGATGTGGCGTGGCTAGACCAAAATACGTTGGCCATCGGAAGAACGTATCGCACCAATGCCGAGGGCATTCGCCAAATGCGAGCATTACTTGCGCCTTGTGGCGTAAGCGTGGTGGAAGTTCAGTTGCCACACTACAAAGGTCCGTCCGATGTTTTTCACCTCATGTCCATCTTCAGTCCGGTAGATAAAAATTTAGCAGTGGTTTATTCTCCGCTCATGCCGATTGTTTTTCGGGAGGAGTTGATCCAACGCGGTTATCAGTTAATTGAAGTGCCCGATGCCGAGTTTGAGTCCATGGGCTGCAATGTGTTGGCCATTGCCCCAAGACATTGCCTGATGGTGAAGGGAAATGATGTTACGAAAGAACGACTTCAACAAGCGGGTTGCACGGTGTTGGAATACGATGGCATTGAAATCAGCTACAAAGGAGGCGGAGGCCCTACCTGCCTGACACGCCCTCATTGGAGGAAGGTGGAGTGATCCCGATTCAGTACAATTATCGCCCGATTCAGGTTGGCTATCTTTGGCCATAGCCCTAATCTTTATCAACTTTGGGCACTGAACGCGTATACGCAAGCATGGAATCAAAAAGCATTTTTAAAACCGTAGTTGTAGTGATCGGATTGATCGTTGCCTTTCTGGCGATGGCCACCGTTGCGCCTGCTCAGTCACACGAAGGATACATGTATGCCAAAGTATATACCGACCGCGCTACCTACGTAGGCCCCATCCGGTGGGGTGGTGAGGAAGTTTTCTGGACAGACATGTTCAATGCAGCCAAGCGCGACAACGATTACGCCAAGTTGATCCCCAAAGAAAAAGAAAACAAAGACTGGTGGTCAAACTACGACTGGTCGTTTGAAAGTATCTGGCAAAACAAGGGAACGGTTCATCAGTTTACCTGCCAATTCGGAAACCTGAAAGAAATCATTGTTCGTAATGAAGATGACATCACCTTGAAGTTGAAGAATGGAGGCGAGATGCGTGTAGATGGCGAAGGCTACAACGACCTGGGAAGCAAAGTGCAGATTCTGGATGAAGAGCTCGGCACGATCAATATCAATTGGGATCGCATTCAGCGTATTGAGTTCTTAAATACGCCAACCAAATTAGATCAGGTATTTGGACAGCCTTTGTATGGCACCGTGCAGGGTGGACGCAGAGAAACCTATACCGGCTACATCGTGTGGGATAATGACGAGCGCCTTTCATCTGACAAACTGGATGGCGACACCCGCGATGGCGATGTTTCAATAAAATTCTCGGAGATATCCGCCATCGAAAAAAGAGATGACGGCTGCGATGTTACTTTGCGCTCGGGTCGCACCCAATTTCTGGACGACTCCAATGATGTGGACAGTGGTAACCGAGGTGTGTGGGTGATCAGCCCCGAATTTGGTGTGATCAAATTTTCATGGAAGGCTTTCCGAAAAATTACTTTCTCACCTCCACCCGGCACGGGACAAGCTTACAGTAGTTTTCCGGCACCGGTGCCCATGGAAGCAACTGTTTCGCTGGTAGATGGTGGAGAAATGTCTGGAAGAATTATTTATGATGTAGATGAGGCGTTGGATTTTGAAATGATTGAAGGAAAACAAAATGATATTGAGTATCAGATTCCCATTCGATTAATTGCCCGCATCACTCCAAAAAATTTCGATTATTCGGAAATAGAATTAAAATCAGGTCAGCGATTGTTGTTAGGCGGCATGCGCGATGTGTCGGAAGATAACAGCGGTATTTTGCTTTTCCGAGCCGGTAAAAAAGATCCGGTGCATATCGCCTGGCGAAAAGTAAATGAGATTATTTTCAAGTAATCTTGCTGTGTGAAAAAAATACTCATCCGCATTGGAATTGTTCTGGGTATCGGGCTATTGGTGATCGCTGCCCTTTGGTACTTTCTTGAGCCGGGGCCTATTTTCTATTTCACTACCGGTTGGCTGATTGTCATTGCGCTGCTGCTTTGGTTCGGTAATCGACAACTAACCTTGCGCCTTGATAAAATTTTGCCTTGGAGCAAATATGGAAATTGGCGTTTCTTCATTCAGCTCGTATTGGGCCTTGCGTATTTACTGTTGCTGGTAAATGGAATTTATTATGCCATCAAAGTTTTCTTAACAGACGATCCGCCTACGCGCGAACAGTTTACCGTGATGAATGTGTGGGGTGCCGCCATTTTTATTCCGGCCTTCTCATTGTATTTCAGTTTGCACTTCCTGCGGCACTGGCGTTCCTCTGAACTGGAAGTTGCCAAAAGCCAAAAAGAATCGATGCGTGCACAATTGGATTCACTCAAAAATCACCTCGACCCACACTTTCTTTTTAATAATCTGAATATCCTCTCTTCGCTGATTGATAAAGATTCGGCCACGTCCAAAAAATTCATTGCCAAATTTGCTGAGGTGTATCGCACGATGCTCAACACCAAATCAGATGACCTGATTCCGGTGTACGATGAGCTTTCCTTCATTGAGAGTTACATGTATTTAATCCACATTCGGTTTGAAAACCACATCCGGTTTACCGTTAATTTGGATAAGCACACACGAAACAAAATGATTCCACCGCTCACGCTTCAAATGCTGATCGAAAACGCCATCAAACACAATTTGATTACCGATGCGCGGCCGCTCACCATCGAAGTGGGAGCTAGCGAAACTCATTTGCTGGTGCGAAATAGTTTGTTTGCAAAACCAAGTGATCCTTCCGAAAATCACGGCAGCGGACTCAAAAATATTGAACAACGCTATACTCACTTTAGTGATTTGAAAGTAGAAATCCGTAAAACCGAAAGCGATTTTGAGGTACGAATTCCATTGCTGGAAGTGGGTCATTACTAAAAGAAGAAAATGAAGGTATTGCTGATTGAAGATGAAACCTTAGCTGCTGAGCGATTGCAACAACTGCTCGGCACTATCGATCCATCAATTGAAATAGTAGGTCATCTCAAATCCATTGAAGCAAGCACAGTATGGTTGAGTTCAAACCCACATCCTGATCTAATCATTTCCGACATCCGGTTGTTGGATGGATTGTGCTTCGACATCTTTCAAAATGTAAAAACTGAAGTGCCTGTCATTTTCACCACGGCTTACGATCAATATGCCATCAAAGCGTTTGAGGTTAACAGCATAGATTATTTGCTAAAGCCTATTCAAACAGAAAAATTAGAAGCAGCGATCGAAAAAGTAAAAAGTCGCTCGAAACCAACAACCAACCAAATCGACTACCGGGCGCTGGCGAAAGAATTGCAAGCATCGCAAAAACAATATAAGTCAAGGTTTATGATTCGCATCGGGCAAAAGATTGTAGCCGTGCCTGTAGAAAAGATTGCCTACTTCTTCAGTGAAAACAAACTTTCCTTCGCAGTTACCACCGATCAAAAGCGCTTTCCGATGGATCAACCGCTGGATGAATTGATCGAAGTGCTCGATCCACAAATCTTTTTTCGGGCCAACCGTCAGTTCATCGTTACTTTTCAAAGCATCGCAGAGATCCATCCGTACTTTAAAGGAAGAATCAAGCTACATCTCGTACCAGCCACTACCGAAGAAGTGGTGATTTCGGCTGAGCGCACACCAGAGTTTAAAAGCTGGATCGATCAGTAAATAATTGAGAGCCGTTTTATCCCGATTCAGTCAGCCTGGCTTACGGTTCGGTAGGCTCTGCTTCCCCGCCCACTCGCATTAGCCGTTATTCGTATCATCATTCAAACAAAAAATTTGCTATGCGATTATTTACCAAAACATGTGTGCTGATGCTGACTACTCTAGTCGTATTCAATGCCAACGCTCAAGATGAAGGATTCATCTACGGAAAAGTTTACACCATCGATAACAAGGTGTATGAGGGACCCATTCGCTGGGGAAAGGAAGAAGTGTATTGGACAGACATTTTCAATGCAGGTAAAGAGCGAAATCAGAATCTGCGTTACCTCTCATCGCGCGATCGCGACAAATTGGATGACCGACAAAGCACTTGGGATAATTGGAACAACGGCAATTGGTACCGCTGGTTTAGCAACTGGGGCGATAAACGAAATGATTATGACAACGATTATGAACACCAATTCGCCTGTCAGTTTGGTGAGATTAAAAGCATCACACCATCGGGGCGCAAGTATGTTGATTTAGAAATGCAAAACGGTGATAAAGTCTCTTTGAAAGGCGAGGGCTACAACGATGTGGGCGGAGAGATTCGTATCATGGATCCGGAAATGGGTGATCTGGATATGGACTGGGGAAGAATTCGCAAAATTGAATTCATGAAAACACCTAAAACACTTTCGAATCGCTTTGGCACTCCCTTGTATGGAAAGGTAGAAGCGTTTGGTGAAACATTTACCGGATATATTCAGTGGGATCATGACGAGCGCCTCAGCACCGATAAACTGGACGGTGATGCAGACGATGGAAATATCTCGCTGGAATTTTCTAAAATCGTTTCCATTGAAAGGCGTGGCGGGCGTAGCATCGTAAAGCTGAAATCGGGCAGAGAGTTGACCATGGAAGGCAGCAACGATGTGGATAACGGAAATCGAGGCGTCATCATCATGAATAAAGATATGATCGCTGTAGATGTTCCATGGCGCGAGTTTGATAAAGTGACGTTCTCTGAACCCTCCGGCTCATTGGCAAGCTATGATCTGTTTGCTACACAAAAGCAGCTCAGTGGCTCAGTGGTGACGAAAGACGGGAAATCTCTCACTGGCAAGATTGTATTCGATCTGGATGAAGAATCAACCTACGAATTGCTACAAGGAAAACAAGGCGATTTTGAAGTGATCACTCCGTTTCGTGATGTAAAGCGCGTAGAGCCTATCAGCGACCATCGCTGCAGTATTGAGTTAAAATCCGGAAAGAAGATTACACTGGAAGATGCACAAGATGTAAATGATCGAAACCAGGGCGTTTTGGTATTTGCCAACGCGAAAAGTGATCCGGTATATGTATTGTGGGAAGATGTGAAATCCATCGATTTCAATTAACACCTATTTGTCAGCTGAGCAGAAAACCCTGTCCGAATTGGATAGGGTTTTCTTTTAATAGCTCGGCAACCAGTCGTTAGCCTGAGAATCTGAAATAAAAACAAATTGAAAATTTCTTAACATTTTCTTAATTGCACTCTCAACCACACCTAAACCGGTTGACGCAGCTGTAAGATGTTTCGTTGGCTTACTTTATTCGTATTGCTTAGTGTGTCTTCCTTTGGTCAACAAATGGTGGAAGGCGTTATCGTAGATAAAGACACAGGCAAACCTGTTCCATTTGCTTCCATCGGCATAGTGGGTAGCTCCAAAGGCACCAGCAGCAACATCGAGGGTCAATTTTCACTTTCAATTACTGAGCCCTTCTCTTTAAAAATTACGTGCATTGGATATGAAACGCTGGTCATCAGCTCAATTTCTGAAACTACACATATTGAGTTAAAGCCCATTGTAACCGAGTTAACCGCCATTGTGATATTGGACAAAAGTGTGAACGCCAGACGCGTGATGCGAAAAGCTTTTGCCAATATTTCTAAGAACTATAGCACACAACCTTTTCTACAAAAATTCTTTTACCGCCATTACTGCAAAGATGACAATGCCTATGGCCGGCTTATTGAAGCGGCAGTAGATGTGTGGAAAAACGATGGTTATCGTTCGGTACAGCAATCGGCAGGAGAAAAAGAATCTATCCGCATTTCGCAGTTGCGAAGAAGTTTGGATAAAACAGAAATTGCGCAGGGCCATGAGCCCATTTCGGTAGCAAATATTTTGCAAGCCGATTTGGTCGGATATCAATCATCTGCAAAAACAGAGTATCTCTCGTTCTACAGCGAGGTAAGCAACTTGCGCACCGATTTTGACAATTATGATTTCAGTTGCAGTGGTATAACTTATTATGATGGACTGGAAGTTTATGAAATTGATTACGAGCACAAAAAAGATTCTGTGCTTACCACATCCGGAAATTACTTGCAACGTCCGATGGCACAAGGCACTCTCTACATCACGACTGATACATTTGCGTTCATTAAAACGGAAGACATTCGTACCTACGGAGAAAACGCAACACGCACGACAACTTACTATCGAAAATACGATGATCGTTATTATCCCTATCATTTGATTCGCGAAGGTGAAAGCCAGACGGAAGATAAAAAAGGGCATTCTTTCCATATTGAATTGATGTCCGTAGAGGTGAAGCATGATGCTTCGGAAAAATTTACTGGCAAAATACCGGGTCGTGATGAGCTCTTGCAAATTCCTTATGATTCGGTGTATTGGAAAAGCAGCACCATTTTGAAAACAACTCCATTGGAAGATGCGATCATCAGCGATTTGGGTGGAGGCGCCTCGCTCAGCAATCAATTCAATCGATACTACCAATACGAAATGAATTTGCGTGATGGTGGTATGAATGGAGAAGCTAAATTCAATTGGTTGAAAGAAGACAGCAAAGGCACCCGCATTTTGTATTTAATTTTCTGGTCAACTAATTTTCAATCCTATCTGGTAGATATGGAATTGGCCAAGCGCTTACATAAACAGTATCGAAACAAAATCACATTCGTTCTACTCGCGTTGGATGACGATGAAGTGAAGTGGAAGCAAACTTTGGAAAAATTCAATTTGTATACTGATGGGATTATCAACTATCGCATAGGAAGTCATTCCCAATTAGTAGAAACATATCAGGTAAAAGATATTCCAAGATTTATATTACTCACACGCAATGGCGAAACCTTCGACTTGAATGCCAAGCGCCCCAGCAACCCGCTCCTGGAAAAAGACTTTCAGCTTTTAATGGGAAAATAATTTTTTGAGAAGAGTATTCACCACCCAAATGCATAGGCGCATCAGATGGCTTCTATCTACGTGCTCTCTGATTCTATGTTTTCTAGGTGTTGAAAAAAAATCTCTTTTGAATCGTAAGATCGCCCCAGACTAATTTATGCATTGAACCTTTTAGAATGCATTGCGTATATTGTCTGCAATTACGAATAATATGACGTTACAATCTCAAACCTCTCCACAACGATATGCACGCGCAGGAGGTGCTGCTTATCTGATCATTATCATTGCCGGAGCCTGTGGTGAGCTGCTCGTTCGAAATGCGATTATTGTTTCTGGCGATGCGATTGCAACACATACAAATTTACTTGCCTCTCAAAACACTTGGCGTATTGGTATAGCAGGCGATTTGCTGATGCACTTAATGGATTTGGTGGTATTGATGGCTTATTATTATTTGCTTCGCCCGATCAACAAAAATCTGGCTCAACTCGCTATTTTCTTTGGACTCATTCAAACGGCTGTTTTAGTAGCAAACAAAATGAACTTAGTCGTACCACTATTCTTTGTTGAAGACTCCGCTTATCTACAAGCGTTTACTAAAGAGCAAGTAGCGGCACTTTCTTATTTATCTATCAAAGCACACAATTACGGTTTTGGTGTCGGTCTTTTATTCTTTGGTGGAGAATGTCTCATAGATGGATACTTGATTTACCGATCCGGATATCTTCCTCGCGCATTAGGTGTGATGATTGCCTCTGCCGGAGCAGGTTATCTGATCAATAGTTTCACACTGATACTCGCACCATCCTTAACTGAATATACATTCCCGATTTTGATGGGGCCTATTTTAATTGCGGAAACTTCCATGGCTCTTTGGCTATTATTCAAAGGTGTCAATATGAATGAATGGAACAAAGTACAAGAGGCAACAAGTTGACAGCCGATTAAAAACAATCAGCTGGTTTTAATTCCATATTCGATGTAATCGATCGAGCTTTTACTTTTCTCTATTCTCGATCACTTCAAACTAAATCGAATTCTTCGGTTGGTTGATAGAGTGAAAACAATTTTTTCATAGCACTCAAGTTAATAATTTCATTCAGCAAACAGTTATTTGTTCTTAAAAACAGAAACTAATGTTCCGATTATCCGTACAATCCCAAAAATCGATTAAATGAAAACGTATCTGGGTGAGTTTGAAGAAGTGGTGCTTTTAACAATCGCTTCGCTGGGCGATGAAGCCTATGGGGTCTCCATTCAAAACGACATAGAAAGTCGGTGCAAGCGTTCGATTAGCATAGGAGCGCTGCATTCCACCATTACGCGGTTAGAAGAAAAAGGGTTTTTAAAATCGCGCATGGGTGGCGCTACAGCCGAACGAGGGGGGCGCAGCAAACGCTTTTATGAAGTGACCGCTGCCGGTAAAAAGGCAGTGACGGAAAGTAAAATGCTGCGCGATGAATTGTGGAGCTTGTCAAAAATTAAATTGTCCGCATCTAACAATTAATTCGAGCCACATGCAAACGCCTCAACCTCCGCGATTAGCAAAATTCATTTTCAACTGGTATTGCGGAAGCGCTCAAACGGAAGACTTGGTGGGCGATTTGGACGAACAGTTTCAACTACATGTTCAAAATCGATCGGCTCGTTATGCCTATTGGAAATACTGGCAGCAAGTTTTCTCCTTACTTTTTTCATACGCAATCCGAAAACGAAAACGCGATTCGCAGATGAGTCATTTTACTTCCGGCTTCTCGTTGGATATGCTTCGTAGTTATTTTAAAGTAGCCATTCGCAATGTATACCAATACAAATATATCTCGCTACTCAATGCATTTGGATTAGCGATTGGTATGTCTGTCAGTTTGCTATTGATTTCATTAGTCAGCTATGTTCGTACGTATGATGACTTTCACGTCCACAAAGATCGTATCTATACCATTACCAGCACACGGTACGAAGGCATTGAAGAAATCGACTATGCCAGCTCACCGATAGTATTGGCCGATGAATTAGCTGCATTGCCAGAAATCGAAGAAGTCGTTCGAATTCAATCCGGTTTTAATGAAGAAATAAAAATGACGCAAGGAGGCATTCCCTTGCGGGGATACTATGTGGATCCTAATTTCCTTAAAGTTTTTAGCTATGATCTGATCAAAGGCGATGGCGAAGCTGCGCTTAAAAAACCCAATAACATCATCTTGACTGAATCGGCCGCCATCAAGCTTTTTAATAGTTCTGATGTGATTGGAAAAACCATTGAATCGGAACAAGGTGGATTGCTGGAGATAGCAGCTGTTATGAAAGACCACCCCATCAATTCGCACCTCAAATTTGAGGCTTTGATTTCCTATGCCAGTCTGCCATTGTCTTCATTATCTATTCAAGAAAAGTGGACCCGCTATCAAAATCAATATGTATATCTGTTGTTGAATAAAAATGCCGATATCCAAACTGTAGAATCACATCTTCAAAAGATTGCTAAAGCTGCGTATGCATCGTTTCCTGTTAAAGTACAATTTCAGTATCAACATCTGGATGACATCACCATGGGTCCCGATTATCGCAACGCGATAGGACCAAAGTGGGAGGCATCGGGAATGATTATCTTCGCTATTGTCTCAGCTTTAATTCTTTTACCAGCCTGCTTTAATTATACCAATATATCGATTGCCCGAGCTTTGAAACGATCCAAAGAAATTGGGTTGCGCAAAACAATGGGCGGAGCGAAAAGGCAGATATTCTTTCAGTTTATTACAGAAACTATTGTTATCACATTCATTTCACTGCTTGGGTCATTGCTACTCTTTTTTCTGATTCGCACGGAGTTTCAGCAATCATTGGTGGCTTCATCATCCCTAGATTTGAGTCTTACACCGCGCACTCTTTCTTTATTTGTCCTTTTTGCGGTATTGACCGGATTATTTGCCGGCATTTTTCCTGCTCTCTTTTTCTCGGGCTTAAATCCTATTCAGGCATTGAAGAGTAAAGTGATTGGCAATGGTTCGTCCAGTATGCGTGTGCGCAAAGTACTAACTGTATTTCAGTTCGCCCTTTCATTCTGTTTCATTCTCTCGCTCGTAGTATTCAGTCGGCAGTATCGCTATTCCATCAATTTTGATTTTGGATTTAACAAAGAAAATGTGGTGGATGTAGAATTGCAAGGTGTTAATCCTTCACTTTTTAAATCTGAATTCGAATCGTTTTCCTCAGTGCATGCATTATCGATGTCCTCCGATGTACTCGGGCTAAACTACTCCACCACGTGGGTGAAAGACATCGAAAAGGATTCTTCAGAAATAGCACAGCTGTTTATTGACCCCAATTATCTGAACAATTTCGGGTTGACACTTCTTGCCGGCAAAAATTTTCCAAATGAAGTGTGGAAACAAGAACAATACATTATTGTGAATGAAGAGTTTTTAAGGGGGGAAAAAATCACCCAACCCATTGATGCCATAGGCCGCACCTACCGAGTGGATGATAAAGAATTAGAAATCATCGGGGTAGTAAAAAACTTTCACTATGGCACATTGCGATTGCCCATCGACAAATTCTTTTTTCGATATGACCCCGCGCACTTTGCTTATGCCAATTTAAAAGTTGCCTCCACGGATGCATTCGCTTTGTTTACCGATTTTGAAAAAAGGTGGAAAAATGTAAGCGCGCTACCGCTGAAAGCAAACTTTTTTGAGGAGGAGTTAAACGAAGGGTATTCTATGTATATCGTACTCTTAAAAATGGTCGGCTTCCTGGGTTTGTTAGCCATTACCATTTCCCTGCTAGGGATGTTAGGCATGGTGGTTTATACTTCAGAAACAAAAGCGAAAGAAGTGGGCATTCGCAAGGTAATGGGAGCCACCATGGCTAGTATAACATTTCTATTGTCGAAGGACTATCTTAAGTTAATGATTTGGGCTATTGTTCTCTCGGCTGTGCCCATGGTATTTTTGTTTGATCTATTCTTAACACGCATTCAGTATTATAGTGTTCAGCTAAACTTTTGGGATGTGTTGATCAGTATTGTTTTGCTAATTTCTCTGGGGCTCGCCACCATCGCCTCACAGACAATAAAAACGGCCAGTGCAAATCCTGCTGATACGCTGAAAGTGGAGTAATATCATTGTCATCAAGCTTAACATTTTCTACATTGACAGAAAATGCATGGGTATGACTCTTTATGGTATCAAAAATTGCAATACAGTAAAGTCAGCGGTAGAATGGCTTAATCAACATCAGATTGCTTTTGATTTTCACGATTACAAAAAGGCGGGTATTACTGCTGCCAAGTTAAGCGAGTGGTGCAAACAAGTAGGATGGGAGAGTCTGGTCAACAAGCGCGGCACCACCTGGCGCCAATTAGATGAAGCCGTTCAAGCAAAAGTGACCAACGAAAAAGCAGCCATCGCTTTGATGCTTGAAAAAACCAGCGTGATTAAACGACCGCTGATCGAAGAGAAAGGCAAAGTGATATTGCTGGGGTTTGAGGAACATCAATACAAGCAAGTCCTTCAGAAATAAACCGGTTTAAGATCGAATGAGTCAAAACATAAAAGTTTCTGTAGATGCAGTCGTATTTGGATACAATCCGGACGAAGGAGTTTCAGTGCTATTAATTACGCGCAAAAACGAGCCCTTTCAAAAATTCTGGGCATTGCCGGGCGGTCTTGTAAAAAATACCGAGTCATTGGAAGAGGCTGTTCAACGAGAACTAAAAGAAGAGGCGAGCATCGAAGTAAATTATCTGGAGCAACTTTATTCCTTTGGAAAACCGGGGCGCGACCCCCGCAATCGCGTCATATCAATTGCCTACTATGCGCTGGTCCGTCCCGAAGATTATCAAATTGCAGCAAACACCGATGCAGAAGATGTGGCTTGGTTTAATATCAAGAAATTGCCCAAACTGGCTTTTGACCACAAGCAAATCGTAGAAACTGCTATTAAACGATTGAGAGGAAAAATTGCCTATGAACCCGTTGGCTTCGAATTGTTGGATAAAAAATTCGCTTTCTCCGATCTGGAAAAACTCTATCGCATTCTACTCGATCAGGAAATTGACAGACGCAATTTTAAAAAGAAAATCATGGCCTACGGTCTGCTCGAAGAATTGACCGAAAGCGTGCAGCGCGGAGCGGGCAGACCAGCCCGTCTGTTTCAGTTCAACAAAAAGAAATACTTCGAACTGAAAGAAAAAGGCTACAATTTCGACCTCTTCCTGTAAGCATTTCTAATCTAAACCTTAATTAATGTAAAATTAACACAAATTATTTGTTGGATATGAAACTGTGCCCTTATATTTGCGTATATTTTACACAAATACAAACATATGAATGCAATCGGAGTAATCATGGCGCGGTTTCAGTCGCCCTACCTGCACGAAGGCCATCGGGCCATCCTTGAACAAGTAATGGCCAATCACAATAAAGTTGTGATCATTCTTGGCGTATCGCCCGTGCTCGGAAGTCGCAAAAATCCGCTTGATTTCCATACGAGAATGAAAATGATTGCGAGCAACTATCCCGAAGTAGTGGTATTGCCGCTGGCCAATCATCCGCTCGATTCACGGTGGTCTTCGAATTTGGATGTCTTACTTATGCACTCTTTTCCGGGTTCTCACTTCAAGCTCTATGGCGGCAGAGATAGTTTTATCCCACACTATTCGGGCCGCTGGCCGGTAGTAGAACTCCCCGAAACAACACAAGTAAGCGCAACTCAACTTCGCCATCAGGTAAGCGATCGGGTATCTGCCTCCGAAGAATTCCGAACTGGAATTATCTACGCTTATTCAAACACGTATCCGAAAGTTTACCCTACGGTAGATATCGCTGTATTCCGGAATAATAAAAGTGAAATGCTTCTGGGCAAAAAAAATCTGGACGATCAATGGCGCTTACTGGGAGGGTTCGCTGATCCGAAGGATGAAAGCTTTGAAGTTTCTGCTTTACGCGAATTATCTGAAGAGTGTAATGGTATCCAAGTTGAAAATCTACACTACGAAAAATCGTTTCGTGTAAATGACTGGCGCTACCGCAATGAGGTGGACAAAATTATAACCAGTCTTTTTTCTGCTGATTTTCTGGATGGCGAAACCGTTGCCGGTGATGATATCGATGAAGTGGGTTGGTTTACAATCGAAACTATTAAAAATATGATGGAACAACATCTCACCAACGAGGCGCATGCTCCACTGTTGAATTTTTTATTAACTAAATATTCTCATGTATGAAAACGAATAATCTTTTGTTGTTAGCTGACGCGTACAAGTATTCACACTATAAATTGTATCCCACCGGAACTACCAAAATCTTCTCGTATTTGGAAAGCCGTGGTGGCTTGTTCAACGAAACCATATTCTTTGGCTTACACTATTATCTAAAGGAATATCTGGAAGGTCAAGCGTTTACAAAAGAAGACATAGATGAAGCGGAAGAATTAATGAATGGTGTATTCGGTGTACCGGGTATTTTCAGTCGCTCGAACTTCGAATACATCCTAAATCAATATGGTGGTCAGTTGCCAGTGCGGATAAAGGCAGTAAAAGAAGGTGTGGCTGTACCCGTTAATAATGTGTTGCTCACCATTGAAAACACAGATCCGAAATGTTTCTGGCTCACTAATTTTTTAGAAACCTTACTCATGCAAATTTGGTATCCATCCACAGTTGCTACGCTATCACACGAAATTCGAAAGGTCATTCAAAGCTATTATTTAAAAACTGTCGATGAGAGTGCTTTTGGTGGGGTGGACTTTTCATTGAATGATTTTGGCTTCCGTGGAGTAAGTTCGGTTGAAAGTGCAGGACTAGGCGGAGCGGCTCATCTCATTAGTTTTATGGGCAGCGACACAGTGTATGCTTCTGCACTCGCGAAAAAATATTATCATGCTCAAAGCGTTTTTGGCAAATCCGTTCCGGCTACAGAGCACTCCATTATGACGATCTTAGGTAAAGATGGAGAGAAAGAAACCTTCCAACATGTTCTGTCAGCCTATCCACAAGGTATTCTCGCTTGCGTCAGCGATTCATTTGATGTTTTTCATGCTACTAAAGAACTGTGGGGTGGAACACTCAAAGAAAGTGTTCTTCAACGAGAGGGAACCCTGGTCATACGTCCTGATTCCGGTGATCCCATTCAAACCTTATCTATCTTATTTGAAATTCTGTTTGATCGGTTCGGTTTCACGGTAAATCAAAAAGGTTATCGTGTGCTGCCTTCACAGGTGCGGGTTATACAAGGAGATGGTGTTGATTACGAATCCATTCAACTTATTCTTGAATCTTTAACAAAAAAGGGAATCGCTGCAGAAAACATTATTTTTGGCATGGGTGGTGCGCTGCTTCAAAAAGTAAATAGGGACACACAAAAATTTGCTATGAAATGTTCGTATGCCGAAGTAAACGGCTATTCGTACGAAGTAAAAAAATCACCTGTCGAAATGAACGGTCAGGGCGAATTGATAGCTTCTTTCAAAACTTCAAAAGCCGGTCGTCTAAAACTCATCAAACAAAACCAACACTTTCGAACCGTGACAGAAAATGAATCTGGTAAAAATGAGTTAGACCTTGTTTTTGAAAATGGTGGAATCAAACGCAGTCAAACATTTGAAGAAATTCGGGAACTATCATCCTTAACAAAATAAAGACACATGCACCCTTCTGTTAAACTATACGCAACCAGTTCAGGAAAAAAACTTGGGCAAGCCATTAGTAATCTGCTCAAGTTGCCGCTACACTGCACTCACACTGAAAAATTTTCAGATGGAGAATTGTTCGTGCGTTTTGATGAGAGCGTACGTGGGCAAACTTTATTTCTAGTCGCGAAAATTCACACGCCCTACGAAAACTTTTTTGAGCTTCTAATGACGATTGATGCCGCCAGGCGCTCTTCAGCCAAAGAAGTCATTCTGGTTATACCCTATCTGGCACATAGCAGGCAAGAGCGGAGAGATGGACAGCGAACCTCTATCTCCTCACGAATGATTGCCGACATGATTCAGATGATGGGAGCCGATCGCTTGATTACTCTTGATCTTCACACCAATGCCATCGAGGGTTTCTACAAAATCCCGGTCGATCCACTCAGCTCATTGCGTCTGTTCATTCAACATATTCAGCAATCCAACATCGAGCCGCTCTGTTTATGCAGCCCCGACTTTGGTGGATTGAAACGAGTGAAGCGTTTCAAAAAAGAGTTAACCGCCAGCATGGTGGTAATGAACAAAGAAAGATTGCAACCCAATTCGGTTTCCAGCATGGAAATTATTGGTGACGTGACCGGAAAAAATGTAGTGATTATTGATGATTTGGTGGACACGGCCGGCACGCTTTGTAAAGCGGCCGATTTGTTAGTAGAACAAGGTGCTCTTTCGGTACGGGCCTATTGCACACATGGAATCCTCAGTGGAAAAGCACTCGAAACGCTGATGCAATCACGTATCGAAAAACTAATTATTGCCGACAGTGTGGTAGAAGAAATCAATCATCCTAAAATTGAAGTAGTAAGTTGTGCACCTGTGCTGGCAGCAGCCATTGAAAACATTATTGCCAATCGAAGCTTAAGTCAATTATGATCAGCAGAGCCGTTGAAATTTGCTTGCGCCATGCGCGTGAAAAACACTGGGATAAAGTGTATTGGGCCATCGACATACATGGAACTATTCTCAAACCCAACTACAAGCGAAATGAGATCAGCACCGAGTTTTATCCTTTTGCGATCGAAACACTGCAACTCCTCAGTAAACGAAATGATATTGTGTTGATTCTTTACACATGCTCGTATCCGCACGAAATTGAGCAATACCTAGCCTTGTTTGCCGATCACTCCATTCAGTTCGATTATGTGAACCAGAATCCGGAAATCGCGAACGGTGGTTATGGATATTATCAGGACAAATTCTACTTCAATGTGCTGATGGACGATAAGGCGGGCTTTGATGGTGAGCATGACTGGAAGGAAGTACTTGAGCTTATTCAGGAATTTGAGAAAAAATCTATCTGAAATTAAAAGCTGGTTTTCAGACTTCGGTTTTAGAGTTACTTTTCTTCTTATGTTTGAGAAAAACTCAAACCATGTATTTGCTCTTTCCCGGGCGTCATCATCTGCTCACTCAATTTCAATTCGACTATTTATCAGATATTATTCGCAAGAATAGCAATTCGTCCGATCAGGTAGACGCTGTACTATTTGCTGTTACCTCTGCCAACCATAGCAACACCCGAAGAAATCCGTTGCCGTTTTACATTCGTGCGCTGGCCATCGAAGATTTTGGCCAAAAACTTGGAGTTCCTTGCTTTGTGTACGGCATCGATGATGTTGGTGACTTGAAGAATTTTGCAGATTACACCATCAAACAAATCCGACACGAGAGCGAAGGAATGTTTGACTTAACTCCTGAAAATACACGAGTCGTTTGTTCTACTCCCGTGCTGGAAATGTATGAACAAGTCGGTTTCCAAATTCTTCCAGCCGAATTAACCGATCGCACCACGTGGACACATCAAACCGATCTTCCCTGGGATGTTGTAGAAAAAATCGCTAATGATAGTGCTTGGGAAAAACGGGAGGACATTCAACGATTAACACACCCTTCTTCCTTTCAAATATGGTCGAAGTATCGACTGGGTGCTAAAGTGCAAATGTTGTTTCGCGATCACATGATTAGTGCCGATGGTGACATTACCACCACACGCGATTACAATACCTACGTTCGTCAAATGGATGAAATTGCAATGCTGAAGTACCAGGATACCGCACCATATATTCAACCCGGTCGAATTGGTGATATCGGCTGTGCCGTTGGCTCATGGATTAAGTTGGCCTGTGCCGATGAGCGCTTCCGCGAATCCGATTTTTATGGAATCGAGGTGGCGCGTCATTTATTTGATTTGTGCCTGCAACGAAAACACAATGGTGAATTTCAAAATCCTTTTGTTTTCTTCTCGCAACGCAATGCTGTTACCGGATTGGTTTTTGAGAAGGGCTCCATGAATACCATTCACACGTCATCGCTAACACACGAAATTGAATCGTATGGAAGTCATGCTGATTTACTAACATTTATTCAAAACCGATATGAAGAGCTTGCACCGGGTGGGGTGTGGATAAACCGCGATGTGGTGGGTCCAGCCAACAAAGATCAGTTGGTGTTGATGAAGTTGTGTGAAGATGACGGAAGGAATACGGACTACGATGCTTCGTTTAACTCGCGCGAAGAGTTAGCTACTTACTTGAAAGGTTTATCAACCCGTGCGCGTTTCTTTCGGTTTGCTGTTGACTTCCGGAAACACGAAGGCTATCAGTTGCGGTATAAGGTTATTGAATCTGAAGGTCAATCATTTGTTCGGCTATCATTAAAAGATGCCTGCGAGTTTATGAGTCGCAAAGACTATGTTGATAACTGGCAAAGTGAAATGCACGAAACTTTTTGCTTCTGGGATTTTCAGCAATGGAAAGAACATTTGCAGTTGGTGGGTTTTCGGGTGAGTGATAACTCACTGGCCTATACCAATCCGTGGATTGTAAAAAATCGCCTGGAAGGAAAAGTAGAATTGTTTACAGAGTCGCATGAAAAACTAAACTACCCGGTAACCAATATGTTGATTGAGGCGGTGAGGGTGTAGGGGGCTAATATAATTTAAATTTTAATCTTCATTGAAGATATGCTAACAATGCTGCCATTTCGGTCTTTGCAAAATTGGATAGCTTAGTAATAATTCTTAATCTCTGCAATCCTAAATTTCCTTATTCAAATCGTTTAGAACTTTTTGCGGATTTTGCAATTCACCAATTAAAAGGTGGACTAGAGTACACGGATTATGTTTTGCATATCTTTCATCAGAGTAATTTGACAAAAGCTTGTTAGACCACTTAATAGCTTGATCTTTATTTCCGTAATTCTTTAGTACAGAATATGTCTCAAAACTATTTTTAGTATATATATACTTATCATTACCTGATGCTTTTCTCACCTGTATCTCAAGATATTCTTTGAATTTATCTCGATTCATTGCAACGTTTACGTACTGAAAATGTAATAGGAACCAGAGTTCAAAGGCTTGGTTAGACCAAGCACAATTTATCCCGTTTCCAAGGGCTTTATAAATTGCCGCATTAAAGTTGTCCTCAGGAAAATCATCACGATCGAAGACAGCCCACACGCGATCGTAATTTCTAATCGATGACTCTCTAATTTTTATAGCACAGTCAACCAAAGACAATGTATTTAAACCCGAACCTTCTATAACGAGCTTTACAATACCTTTAGGTAAATCTTTTTCTAGCTCTATGAAATAATTGGGCTCAGTTTTGGTTCCTTCGCAAACAATTAAAAAATATACTACCTGATCCCGCGTCCCTATTTGTCTCTTTGCTCCCGTGCTTCTCTCAAGCCGTTTCTTTATACTGTTATCTATCTTCTCTACTCTTGCCATGATTTGGTAAGTTTAGAAAAGTCGCCCATGAATGGAATTGCTCTATATCTGCCTGCGATGTAATCTTTTTCGTAAGATCTATCATTCCTTACTTTAGTACCATCGGTCTCTCTATACTCGACTAAAGAATACAAATCTGTAGATTCCAACTTAGTTTTCTCTGTAAAATAGATTTGATCTCTTCTAAAACATCCATGACTGAGTAAATTAGTATCGTGGGTTGCAAATATCAATTGTGCATTATTTTTGTTGTGTTTGGGTGAGTTAAATAGCTTAACAATTGCCATTGTCAGTAGGGGGTGCAGTTTTGCGTCTAGTTCATCAATTATTGTTACGCCTCCAAGGAGTAAGCCTAAACTAAGTCTCCCAGCCATATCGTACAATTTGTTTGTTCCCGCTGATTCTTGAGTGAGAAGATCAAATTTAAACCTCTCATCTACAATTGATCCTGACTCATCGAACTTAGTATGGTAAGTTATGACTCTTTTTTCTTTTTCATCAAATTCAAAATCCTTAAATCCAAGGTCTAGTGGAAGAAGGAAGTCCTTAATCCAAGTATTAAGATCTTTATGTTCAAGAAGAAGTGAAGATACAAATTTTACCTGCTCGTGCTGAAGTCCAGAAAAATTAACCTGCTTACTAAACCATTCGATGATTTTTTTTGCAATCGGTCCATTAAACTGATCAACAATTGAAAGAAATAGTGCGTTATCTCGTGTTTTATCCTCCACTCCTCTAGCTTCTTCGAATTCATTAGAAATTTCAATAGACTCAAGTTGCCTAATAAATAAATTTTGTTCCTTTTCGCCAGATAATGTTTGAAATAGCCATTCTAGCTGGACACTTTTTTTATCAACCTCAAAACCATATCTAAATAAATCGTTCTCAATAATAAATAGTACCTCAAAAAAACTTGGCTGGGTCTCAGTTTCTGTACTAAGTAAAAAGGGAGTGACAGGAATTTCGTCTGATGAGTTATATTTTCCTGACCCTCTGACTATACTAGACATTGTACTCATCGCCTTAATTAAATTACTCTTACCGCTAGAGTTGGCTCCGTAGATAACTGCGCTTCTTAGAACTTCTAACTTATCCCTTAGAATTACATTATCTGGATTTTCTTTGATGCTTGACGCTTCTAAGCTCAATGTTTTCTTTTCTTTGAACGAAAGGAAGTTTCCTACAGAAAATTCGACTAACATAATCTCACAGCTTAAATTTCATGAGATTTTTTCTCATGAAATAATGTTAAATGTAATCAAAATGTTGAAATCCATCGCCTAAATGAGAAAATATCTCAAAGATTAGAACTTTTTCACAATGCATTCGATGGTATTTCTGACTCAACCCTTAATTATTAAAAGGATAACGCCCATGAGCTCATAATTGAGAAGGGGAAGTATACAAACCAAAAACAAAAAAACCCGCAATCACTCGCGGGTTTTTTTATCGTAGGCCCAGCCCCTCTCCTGTGGATAGGGGTTGGGGTGAGGTTAAAACGAATACTCTCCTTTGCCAATCGCATAATTAGCCACTTTGCGTCTGGCTTCTTTTAAGTTATACGGATCAATTTTGGTGAAGCGCTTCAAGCCGAGCAACATCAATCGTTGTTCATCGCCTTCTGCGAAAGCATAAATCGCTTGCTTGCCTGCTCCTGCTGCTTTCTCGATTGCATGGTGCAAATAAATCATCGCCATCGCGATTTCAATTTCACATGCTTTCTCACCACGTACACCAATTAGTTTTTCCACACGCAACAACACCGACTCCGCCACATATCCTTCAATCAGCATGTCGGCCAAGTTCATCAACACTTCCTGCTCGTCTGATAGCTTCATCATAAACTTCTGCACTGCAGCACCGCTCACCATCAAACCGGCTTTCTTTAAATTCGCCAACGCCTTTTTCTCTTTCGCGAAAATGGCAGTGTCATCGCTTGCACCAAAATCAGGAATGGAAGTCAACTCTTTTTGCACCGCCATCGCTGGTGTCATTAAGTCCAATGTGCCTTTCATCGCACGCTTCAACAGCATGTCGATTGTAAGGAGTCGGTTGATTTCATTCGTTCCTTCGAAGATGCGGTTGATACGTGCATCGCGATACGCGCGATCCATCGGACCTTCCGCTGAGAAGCCCATGCCTCCGTAAATCTGCACACCTTCATCCACTGAAAAATCCAATACTTCACTTCCGTGTACTTTTAAGATGGCGCACTCAATCGCAAATTCTTCTAGCGACTTCAAACGCGCCTGACCTTTCTCCATACCACCAGCCACAAAGGCATCGTATGCATCATCAATATTTTGAGAGGCTCGGTAGTGTGCCGATTCAGAAGCAAAAATTTTCGTTACCACTTCAGAAATCTTATGCTTGATGGCACCAAACGTAGAGATGGAAACACCAAACTGCTTGCGCTCATTGGCGTATTTGATAGCCTGACTAATGGTAGCCTTCGATCCGCCCAACGCACCAGCACCTAACTTAATGCGGCCGATGTTCAGGATGTTCACGGCAATCTTAAATCCGTTTTCGCGATCGCTCAACATATTTTCCACTGGCACCTTGCAGTCGTTGAAGAAAATCTGACGGGTAGAAGATCCTTTGATACCCATTTTCTTTTCCTCCTCATTCATGGTAATACCACCGAATGTTTTCTCCACGATAAATGCAGTGAGGTTTTTATCATTGTCGATTTTGGCGAACACAATAAAAATGTCCGCAAAGCCACCGTTGGTGATCCACATCTTCTGACCTGTGATCAGATAATGTTTTCCATCAGCAGAAAGTTTCGCTTTGGTTTTACCGCTGTTCGCATCCGAACCTGAATCTGGCTCCGTCAAACAGTAGCTAGCCTTCCATTCGCCCGAAGCCAATTTCGGAATGTATTTTTTCTTCTGCTCTTCATTACCATAATAGAGAATTGGCAATGTGCCAATGCCTGTGTGTGCAGAGATAGCCACGGCAAATGAGTAACCGGCACCCACTGCTTCTGCCACCAACATAGTTGTATTAAAATCCATGCCGAAGCCGCCAAGCTCTTGCGGAACAGATGTTCCCAATAGTCCGAGTGCTCCTGCCTTATCTAAAAGAGAAGGCATTAGGTTAGGATCTTTTTGTGAGTCAATTAAATCCAGATGCGGATAAACTTCTTGTTTCAAAAAGTCTTTACACGTTTGAGCAATCATCTTTTGCTCTTCGCTAAATTCCTCCGGAATAAAAATTTCGTGTGCCTGTGTTTCGCGGATGAGGAACTCTCCTCCTTTAATTGCTTTTTTAGTTTCTGTCGTTGTGTTCATCTTCTTATGTATTTAGTGCTTTATTATAACTAGTTGACAATTGACAAATAGGCAGTTGACAACAGTTTATAAACATTTAGAGGTTTTGTTTTTTCTAAAACATTTTATTCAGAGTTGACAATTGATTTTCTTTATCCCTCGTCAATGTCAATTGCTGATTTGTCAACTGTCAATTTAATAATTCATAGATCCCCGCTACGCCCTGTCCTCCACCAACACAAGCGGTCACCATTCCATACTTTTTATTTTGTCTGCGCAGTTCGTTAAACAGTTGAACGGACAACCGCGCTCCGGATGAACCGAGCGGATGGCCTACTGCTATCGCGCCTCCATTCACATTTAGCTTTGCGCGATCAATGCCCAACTCTTTCACCACCGCCAGCGACTGTGCTGCGAATGCTTCGTTTAATTCAATTAAGTCGATGTCTTGTAAATTCAGTCCGGCAATTTTCAATGCCTTAGGAATAGCTGCGACCGGACCAATACCCATGATGCGCGGATCAACACCTGCAGTAGCATAGCTTACCATCCGTGCAATGGGTTTCAGGTTCAGTTGCTTCACCATCTTCTCACTCATCACAGCCACAAAAGCTGCTCCATCCGAAGTTTGCGAAGAGTTTCCTGCCGTTACTGTTCCACCTGCAGCAAACACTGGCTTTAATTTTGATAATCCTTCGAAGGTGGTATCTGCACGAATGCCTTCGTCTTTTTCTACGATGTACTCGCGGGTTTTCTTTTTCATGTTTTCATCGACATACACTTCCTTCACAGTGATGGGCACCACTTCATCTTTGAATTTACCTGCGTGCCATGCTGCTGCTGCTTTTGCATGCGACTCTACTGAAAACTGATCTTGCTCTTCGCGTGATACTTTATATTGTTTTGAAACTTCTTCGGCTGTTAAGCCCATACTTGTGTAGTATGTTGGATGGTCTTTAGCGATCGCATAGTTGAGTGCTGTCTTGAATCCCATTACCGGCACCAGTGACATAGACTCGGTTCCACCGGCAATGATCACATCGGCTTGACCTGCTTGTATGCGATGACTCGCGATAGCGATTGCCTCCACACCCGATCCGCAGTAGCGATTGATCACCATGCCTGGCGCATCGAGGCCAAGTGCCAATAGCGAAATCATGCGTCCCATTTGCATGCCTTGTTCTGCCTCGGGCACGGCATTTCCCACAATCAAATCATCGACCATTTTATTTTCCAAACCCGGAATGGATTTAACCAAATGCTTGATCACATCCGAGGCAAGATCATCAGGTCGTACAAAACGAAACCCTCCTTTTTTTGCCTTACCTACTGCGGTTCTGAAACCGGCTACAATGTATGCATCCATATTCTTTGTTGTTTAGTGCTGCGCGTTTAATTTGAAAGTTGACAATTGACAAATCGGCAATTGACAACATTTTGTGTATACCTATTTTTCGTTTTTAAATACCATTCTCTTAAAAAATTGATGACTCTGACCTTCTCTTTTTACAACTTTTCTAAATCACTTATTTGTCATTTGTCGATTTGTCAATCGTCAATTATTTTTCATTTTCCTATCGTATTTTTCAGGGTTTTCGATCATGTGATTCAGTAGCTTACCAACCTCTTCTGCTTTCAATTCAAGATCTTTCCATTTCTCATTAGTTATATAGTTACAAGCAAGTGCAAAATCAAACCAAACCCTTGTTTCTGTATTTTCCATATCTGCATCTGTTGACTTGCTCACAAAGTGTGCCTTGTAATTTCGTTTACGATACGCTTCACCAATACAACTACAAACTGCTCTCGAAGACCGTCTCACCTGATCTGTAAGTGAATACTTTTCTTCAGTTGGAAAACCCTTAGAGACTTTAAATATTTCCATTGCTAATTCAAATGCCTTTTTGTAAACAGTCAAGTCTCGAAAGCTTCCTGCAGCCATTTCAATTTAGTTGTCTAACTATTAACTTAACAACTCTTTGTCAATTGCCAATTTGTCAACTGTCAATTTCTTAATGGTTTCCCTCCCGTTAAAATAGCTTGAATTCTTTCTAATGTTTTCTTCTCTCCGGTCAGCGACAAGAAAGCTTCGCGTTCCAAATCCAAAAGATATTGCTCGCTTACTTCTTGTGGTGATGTCAAGTCTCCACCGCACATGATGTTGGCAATCCACTTGGCTACTTTTGCATCGTGGTCAGAAATGTAATTGCCCATGCGCATGCCTTGTAAGCCGGCTAAGAATAAAGCTTGTCCGGTGCGGCCTTGCACTTTGATGTTTCGTGCTTGTGGCTGCATGGTGTATCCTGCTTCTACCAAATCCAACACGGCTTGCTTCGCGTCTGCAATCTGACGATCTCTGTTCATCGATACGCGATCCAATTTTTTCAAGATTCCATATTCGCGTGCTTCTTCTGTCGAGGTGGCCACCTTCGCTGTCGCGATAGTCATAAATGCATTTTGTAGTGCATTCAATTCCACATCGCCTTCTTCCATGGCATCGCTCACACGTTTTGTAAATTCTTTCGTTCCACCTCCACCAGGGATAAGGCCCACACCTACTTCCACCAAACCGATATACGTTTCAGCGGCCGCTTGCGCAATGTCTGCGTGCATCGTCATCTCACAACCTCCACCCAATGTGCGGCCTTGCGGACAAACCGCCACGGGCACCGATGAGTAGCGAATGCGCATTACTGAATTTTGGAATGCCTTGATCATGAAATCAATCTCATCATAATCTTGCTCGATGGCATACATAAACACGAGACCCAGATTCGCGCCAAGCGAAAAGTCTGCGCCTTGGTGGCCAATCACCAAGCCTTTATAATCTTTTTCTGCAAGATCAATCGCTTTGTTCATTCCTTCAATCACTGCGCTGCCAAGTGTGAAGCTCTTGCTGTGCCAGCCAAAGTTGAGGACGCCATCGCCCAAGTCGATGATTTTTGAATCGGCATTCTTCCAAACAATGCTTTCGCTTTTGTTTTCAAGAATGATGAAGCTCTCTCTTCCGGAAATGGATTTGTATGTTTTGGTTGGGATGTCGTAATATTTTTTCTGACCTCCTTCTGCTTTGTAAAATGATTTATGGCCTGCCGCCAACATGTCGTACACCCATTGTGCGGGTTTGTATCCGGCTGCTTCCATGTGTGGGATCGATTTCTCTACGCCAACAGCATCCCATGTTTCAAACGGACCGAGATCCCAGCCGAAGCCTCCACTCACCGCATCATCAATACGGAAGAGTTCATCGCTGATTTCGGGAATCCGGTTGGTAACGTATTGAAATAAACCATAGAAACAGTCGCGGTAAAAATCACCAGCTTTGTCTTTGCCTGCCAGCAATACTTTGAAGCGATCTTTTAGGTTGTCGATCGTCTTGGTGGTTTCGAGTGTAGCAAACTTTGCTTTCGCCTTTGGTTTGTATTCGAGCGTTTTTAGATCGAGTGTTAATATCTCTGTTTCTCCTTTCGCGTTTTTGGACTTCTTGTAAAAACCCTGACCGGTTTTGTCTCCCAACCATTTGTTCTGCTCGAGTTTGGTGACAACTTCAGGTAACTTAAACATCTCACGGCCTTCATCATTTACCAATCCGGCATAGAGGTTGTTCGACACTTTTACTAATGTATCCAGACCAACTACATCCGAAGTACGGAACGTAGCTGACTTTGGTCGGCCAATAACAGGGCCTGTAAGTTTATCGACTTCATCCACATTCAAATCAAATTTGCGCATGGAGTCGATCACCTTCAGCAAACCATAAATTCCCACCCGATTACCAATGAAGGCGGGCGTGTCTTTGCACAACACGGTTGTCTTTCCAAGGAAAAGATCGCCATAGTGCATTAAAAATTTTGTAACGGCCGGATCGGTTTTACCTGTTGGGATGATCTCCAATAATTTTAAATAACGCGGAGGGTTGAAGAAATGTGTGCCCGCAAAGTGTTTTTGAAAATCTTCGCTGCGGCCTTCGGCCATCAGGTGAATAGGAATGCCCGATGTGTTAGAAGTGATGAGCGTGCCCGGTGTGCGGTGCTTTTCCACTTCTTCGTACACTTTCTTTTTAATATCCAGATTCTCTACAACCACCTCGATCGTCCAGTCTACATTTTTGATTTTAGACATGTCATCGGTGAAGTTGCCCAGCTTAATACGCGAAGCAAATTTTTTGCTGAAGAGCGAAGCCGGGTTGGCTTTTAGGGTAGCTTCAAACGCACTATTGACAATGCGATTTTTAACAGCCGGATGATCGAGTGTTAAGTTTTTCTTTTTCTCGTCCTCGGTCAGTTCTTTGGGCGCGATGTCGAGCAGCAGCACTTCGCAACCAATGTTGGCGAAGTGGCAAGCGATGCGCGAGCCCATGATTCCGGAACCTAATACGGCAACTTTGCGAATGTTTCTGTTCATGACGTTTTACTTTTTAATTATTGTCACAGGCCTTCATAATCCGTTGGAAGCGGCTTATCACCGGCATGTTATTTTATACGGTTGCTTTGTCGTAAATATTGTTCTTCTCAATAATCTGGTTGATGGTTTGCACTACTTCAAAGAAAACATTCAAATTTTCTGGGGAAATTTCTTCCCGAACTGCTTCATTAAATCGCAGTACTGTGTCGCGCGACTTCTCTTTCATCTTCTTGCCCTCCTTTGTTAAAAGTACTTTTACAGAACGTTTATCATTTTGGTCAACCTGACGAAAGATCAATCCCTTCTCCTCCATCGATTGTAATAGCCTGGTGAGGCTTCTTGGCTCAAGTCCCATCAATGGCCCGATCTTCATTGCGGCAGTTCCATCTTCTGAGGAAATGTTTAGCAAAGCATAACCGATCGACATGGTGCCATCATATTTCATGGCCCGCTGATTGTACATACGTGCAATGGCATGCCAGGCAGTTTTGATGTGATAATCTATGGTTTCTTCTCTTTTCAAACGGTTACGAAGATATAGAAAAATTATTCTGCATGCCGAGTATTCTTAAATAAATATTTTTTCCACCCCAAAAATTGGCCGATTCCATGACGTATGTCAGCAATTGAATTGACTAAAAATCATACGGATAGTTGGTCAATAATCATTACGCAGGCAAGCCGAAGAGGCCACCTTTGACTCAACAAAACCAAGCTGTTATGAACAAAATTAAAACACAAAAATTCCTGTTTATTCTCATTTTCTGTGGCAGCTCGCTGTGGTCCGTAGGGCAGGTGAACTACAAGCAAGCGGCCGATTCGTACGTGACCATTGCCGGTACCTCTACTCTTCATGATTGGACGATGACCTCATTGGAGTTAAACGTGCAGGCCTCATTAGAAGCATCCTCCACGGGTATTAGTCAACTTAAAACACTGGTGCTAACTATTCCGGCAACTAGTTTGAAAAGTGCGCACAAAGCGATGGATAAAAATGCCTATACCGCTTTGAAGACAGACAAGTTCAAGAGCATACAGTTCACCATCTTGTCCACCACCATTCAAAAAAATGTAGTGCAAGCTTCCGGTAACCTAACCATCGCGGGTGTTACAAAGCCGGTTCAGATTGAAGCCACTTGCACGAACAATAATGGCACACTCATTTGCACGGGCAGCAAAAAAATCAAGATGAGTGATTTTCAGGTAGAGGCTCCGGTCTTCATGTTTGGCACCGTCAAAACCGGAGACGAAATCACCATCAGTTTCAATCTACCATTAGCTGCAGTTAAAATCTAACTATCAAACTTAAAACCCAATTTTTTATGAAAACTAATTTTTCAATTCTCAAACTACTTTTTGGTCTCATGCTGTTGACTTCAGCATCGATGGCTCAGGTTCAACCTAAAATTCAATATTTACGAGCATATGATAAGACTGGAATAAATGTGTTTGAAACACCAAAGACAGACACTATTCCTTACGAAGGACTTAGAATTAGATTTGGCGCAGGTTTCACACAGGGCTACCAAAGCCTTAGTCATAGCAATGGTTTGTCCGTAAGCAGCCCTACGAAGTTATATGAAATGGGTGGCGGCTTTCCGCTTGCTCAGGCAAACTTTAACATTGATGTGCAATTATACGATGGTGTAAGTTTAAATCTGGTGTCATACATGTCATCTCACCACCACAACGAGTTTTGGGTAAAAGGAGGCTACTTGCAAATTGATAAAGTTGGATTCTTGAAAAGTGAATTCTTTGATAAACTTTGGAAAAACCTTACCCTTAAAGTCGGTCACATGGAAGTGAATTATGGTGACGCACACTTTCGCAGAAGCGATGGCGGTCATACTCTATGGAATCCCTGGATTGAAAACAACATCATGGATGCGTTTACCACTGAAATTGGAGCAGAGCTATACTGGAAAAAGAATGGCATCCTGTTAATGGGTGGATATACCGATGGTGAAATTCAAGGTAATGTTGCATCTCCTTCCACACCAATTGGTGGAAAACGTGCTCCTTCATTGTATGCTAAAATTGGAATCGACAAACAATTGCAGGAAAAGCTACGTGTGCGAGTAACCGCTTCAGCTGTAACTACCGAATCTTCTATCAGCAACACGTTGTATGGTGGCGACCGTACCGGATCAAACTATCAATATGTAATGGAAAACGCTCCTGTTACTTTAACTGGAAACGCTTTCGCTGGCCGTTTCAATCCCGGCTTCCGCGATAACCTAACATCATTCGTAATCAATCCATTCGTGAAATTCAGCGGCCTGGAAGTGTTTGGTACTTTCGAATGGGCTTCTGGTAACAGTGCTTTTGAAAATGGTGAAGGAACTACTTATGCAAAACAAAGCGATCGCAAAGCTCAACAAACAGCTATAGAAGCATTGTATCGTTTTGGCCGCAACGAACAGTTTTACTTCGGTGGCCGCTATATCTCTGTTAATTCTACCATTGGTGAAGGCTACACTGCAACAGCTGTGGGAACGCGCTACGACATTACAATTGATCGCACGTCCATTGGTGGCGGCTGGTTTATTACCCAAAACATTTTATTGAAAGGCGAATATGTTACCCAAAACTATGGTGGCTTTAAAGATACTGGTGCAAACAACCGCTTCTACAATGGTAAGTTTGACGGGTTTGTAATACAAGGAGCAATTAGTTTTTGATTGGTAGGTTTTGTTGTAAGAATATTCCGGCTGGTGATTTCATCGGCCGGAATTTCTTTTTTTTGTACTAATTTAAATGTGTGAAAAATCTCTTGTCATTCTTTGCTCTTATCTTCTTGCTTTCCGGCTTCCGTGCGGATAATGTACTCGTTCATCGACTGATTGTACTGCCGGATAGTAGGCTGATCATTGAAGGGAAGACCAATGTAAATTCATATAGCTGCGCCATCCCGCGCTACATTGGAAAGGATACATTAGTGCTGCACGAGGGTGGTCGCAATGTGAGGCCCGTATTTGTAAAAGGCGAAGTGTCGCTCGATGCGCGCAGCTTTGATTGTGGCATTGCACCGATGACGGCTGATTTCCGGAAGACCATCAATAGCAAAGCACATCCGGTCATTCTGATCGACTTCATTTCTTTTGAGCGCACACCGTCCTATAGATCGGGAGAAGAAAAATTTAAAAGTGTCGTGCGCATTTCATTAGCAGGAGTGAGCAAACTTTTTGAAATGGACTGTTCTATTTCGACCTCTCCTGCTGGCCTGATCCATTTAAAGGGAGGTCGCCAATTTATTTTTGCAGACTTTGATTTAGAGGCTCCCAAACATATGCTGGGTTTGGTAAAAGTAGATCAACAATTGCACGTAGGGTTTCATCTGGTGCTTAAATTAGATGCCGATCGCTAGAGCTATTGTCTATCAGACACACTCAATGCTGCCTTTTCTTTGCGGTCCAATCTGCGCTCGCCAATAGCTTGTAGAATAAAAATCAAAATAAATAAGTAGCGGGCTGAAAGAGGCTCCACAAAAACCCATATTCCAGAGAGCAACCAAACGGCTGGTGCAATCATCGCGCGAAAGCGCAAGCGTGCTGCTACGAAAGGGGTAAGCGTTTCACTGTATCCTTCTTTCTTCACGATGTAATTGACCATGACTAAATTAAACACACCTATCATTACCAAATTAACGCAGTAAACAACGAAGGGTCCGTTTAAGCCAAAATACTTTGAATAAAAGGCGGTAGAAAATGGCAACAGTACAACCGACATCAGCAGCCAAACGGTAAGCCATAGCAATCGGTTATCGTACGTTTTTACAAACTGAGCTAAAATTAAGTGTGCGCGCCAATACAGTGCCGTTACTAAAAAGCTGATGAAGAACCCAACAAAACTGGGAATGAGCCGGAGCAAAACACCAGAGGTTCCATGACTAGTTAAGTCTGCTGAGGTAGGAATTTTTATCTCCAGAATCAGTAATGTCATGGCGATGGCAAATACGGCATCGCAAAAATTGTTAACGCGGTCGTTGGGAAATCGATTGAGCATTTCGAAAGATAGTAAGACATTGGTAAATACCCGCATTTCGGATTGCCGTAAGATTGGTTGAAATACGGAAGCTTAGTTTTTATGGAAATTTGTAGATTTGTTAAAAGGACAAAGACAAATATCGAAATGATCGTTGCAGAAAAAGATATTGGTTTGGAACGACTCCTCAACAAACATGACTCCCTCATCACAGTTGCTGGCAGCTTAGATGAATTTTATGCTTTGGAAGAAACCAAAGCTGATTTTGTTAATGGATTTATTCATATTCAAATGGGAGCAAGTGTAATTCATGAACGGATTTTCAGTAAAATATTTCTACAATTAGGGCTTTTTGTGAATCAAAAGCTGCTAGGAGAAATTTTTGGATCTCGACTTTCTGTAGGGTTATCGAGTAGTTACCATCCTGAGCCAGACATTTTTTTTGTTGCAAATAAAAATTCAGGAAAATATGCCAATGACCGATTCAATGGTACGCCTGATCTCGTCATTGAAATCATTTCGCCCTCCACCCGTAAATTAGATTTGGAAGAAAAACGTCCGCTCTACCAAAATAATTTGGTGCCTGAAATCTATTTTATCGACTTTGATAATAAGGTGGTGATTATCGATTTGTTTGAAGATGACAAGTATGTTTCATTCACCCTACGCACAGGTAAATTTGCGAGTAAAGTATTAGCAGGCCTCGAGTGGGAGATTGAAAAAATGTATCTGCCGTAGGTTAGAAAATTTGTCCACTATTTTCTATGTCGGGCGAGCGCAGCTGCTTGGCCAATCCAATTATCTCTGCCGATTCTATCGGGAAAGAACTTGATAGATGTTGTTACAAAATCAATCGTTTCGGGCGTGAACTCACTGATCTGCTTAAACGTGTAAATACCAATTGCATTCAGCTTACTCTCTATCACCGGTCCAATACCGGAAATTAATTTAAGATCGTCTCTATTTTTTTCAGATACTTTTTCAATCGAAACTTCTACTGCTTTCCGCTTAGGTGTGTGTGCTTTCTCCAATTCCTGTTTTAGGCCATCGGTGATCATTTTCTCATTGGTCAATTGGATCTCCAATTGTTTGATTTGCATAGCGTATCGACCAAGTTCCACATCGGCCAATTGAATCTTCGGGCGAATGCTTTGTAATTCATCTTTCAAAAGCGCTACGGTTTCATCTTTTTCTTTTAGCGCGGCCTTTAGGCGTTGACTTTCATCTGCGAGTCGTTGATTATCTTCTTTCAAAACAGCTTCCGTGCGAACCAAATTCAACTCCATTTCGCGCACTTTACGCATACTGGTTGTTTTCATTTCGTCCAGTTGCTTCTTTTCATTTTGCAACGCATCAGTAGAAACCTTTTTTGTGTGGTCGATTGTACTTTGTTGTTGATACCATGCAATGGCAAAACCGATGAAAACGGCCACCACGAGCATCACCAGAATTTCAAAAATGGCAGTGGTGGCTGCCTGGGGATTGAACTGAGCCGGATCGGTGGAAACACCTTTTACTCCAATTATGTACCATTGTGATGCGACTAGGCACCAAACAAAAAATGCTCCAATGAACGAATATGTAAGTTTCATCTCCAGACGAATTAATCGGGCACGAAACTACTAAAAATTCGGTAAACGCGCGATTCTACGAACATTTTGCAAAAAACAGGATCGCCAAAACACGTCCGGTTATGCCTGTTTTAAGATCTTTTTAGTCACGTAAATTGAATTTTCCGGTGGATGGATTAGTGGTTACTTTTGCACAACAATCTTTGTAAAAATCTTATGGGTCTAGTAGAGCAATTTAATTCCTATCGCAGCCAGATGAATGAAAAAATTCTGGAGGCGGATAATCTGATCATCAAGCGAATCTTCAACCTCGATACCAACGCCTATCAGGCTGGCGCACTCGATGTGAAGTCGAAAGAATTGATCGGTTTGACTTGTTCACTCGTGCTGCGTTGCGATGACTGTGTAAAATATCACTTAGGAAAGTGCAAAGAATTGAATTTCTCGACAGCCGAAGTACACGAAGCGATGGGTGTTGCCACACTTGTTGGCGGAACCATTGTGATTCCGCATTTGCGAAGGGCATTTGAATATTGGGAAGAACTGAACAAGTAAGCTATGTTTAAGCGTGATCTGGATTTGGAGCGGCAGTGGAATTACCTTTTGAAAGAAATTGAAAAACAGATTCAAAAGAAGCCGAAAGATTTGAATGAAGTTCTGTTTTTAATTGGCGTTCAAGAGTTGGGCCGGGGCGCGCAGCGTTTTGAAAAAGAAGAAAAGCAAGATTTGATGCACATTGCTATTTGCAAAGTGCTGAGTTTGGCCGGCTATTATGAATTGGAAGGATTGGATAAAGATGGCTGGCCACACTGGAAGCTCATCAAAAAACTGCCTCACTTCGACCTGCTCGAACAGGAAAAGTTATTGAAGATGCTCGTGATTGAATATTTTGAAAAAGAGTATGAGTGGGTGATTTTTAAGGCACAATCCCCCGATTCTCTTTCAAGTTAATGATCCTATCCTTTGAATTTTCCAATCAATTTCCACATTGGCAATTTTGAGATATCGTCTCATCTTGTTTTTGAAACATTGTCATTTTTTATTGGATATCGATATTACTCCTTCCTCCGTTCACGGCAGAAAGATCTAATTGTAGATGAAAACCGGATTTGGATTATCATTGGTGCCGCAGCGGGGGCATTTATTTTTTCGCGATTTATTGGGATTATGGAGAATCCTTCGCTAATCAAAGAAAACTGGTTACTTGCTTTTGGTAACAAATCCATTATCGGTGGATTATTGGGGGGGCTCATCGGGGTTGAGCTGGTAAAAAAGTGGATTGGCGAAAATCACTCCTCGGGTGATTTGTTTACACTGCCTTTGATCGTAGCCATTGGGATTGGCCGGGTCGGTTGCTTTTTGGCTGGATTATCGGACAATACATACGGAGTTGAAACATCCCTACCGTGGGGAATTGATTTGGGTGATGGTATTCATCGGCACCCGACCAATCTTTATGAAATCGGTTTTCTCGTTGTTCTGTATTTTTCACTAAAAAAGATAAGAGCGGAAAAATTAAAATCCGGAGCCATGTTCAAATTATTTATGGTGAGTTATCTCTCATTCCGATTTTTGATTGAATTCATTAAGCCAAATGAGTTTTCGTTTTTATCATTATCCGCCATTCAAATCGCTTGTATCGCAGGGCTGATTCACTATTGGAAAGTAATTATCTTTCCGAAACAATCTTTATATGCCTGAAAGTCCTTCTACGTATTATGATTTTACCCTCAGCATCTGTTCGGTT
>JABFSO010000255.1 GCA_013140555.1 Cyclobacteriaceae bacterium
CCAGAATTAACAATCGAGCGCCCAGAATTAGGAGTCGACCATCCCGTAAGATGTAATCATTCTAAATAAGGAAAAATGGCAAATGATGGCCTCGTGTACACGGCCTTTGCTTTTGAGGTTGTTCTTCACACAAAAAATAGAACTAGGTTATCGAATTAAGGTGATGGCCATTAGGCGATGATTGATTTCATGCGTAAAAAATTAGTGAAAATGGTGGTGAGGAATACCAACATTGGCTAGTGATTATTTGACTGCTTCTGAATTTATTTAATAAAAATGGCCGTAGCGGTAGATCCGGTTGCCCCGTTTGTGAGAGAAATAATTTTACCATTCTTCCAGTATTTGGCAACTTGATAGCCAACCAAAGTATTTTCGCCACCCACTACGTAAACATCACTGCCCACGACTCCGATATCATAACTAGAAGAATAACTCGTATCATCTGTTAAAGAAAAACCAATTCCATTTTTCCAATATTTGATTATATCTTTTGTTCCATTAGACTCGTCACCGGTTAAATAAACATCATCACCAACAACTGTTATTGAACTTACGCTCGAAGATGAACTACTAAGTGGCACCGCGACTCCATTTTTCCAGTATTGAGCAATGTATTTATTGGTATTGTTTATACTCTTGACCTCCGCACCTGCAACATAGACTCCTTTAGCATCTACAAAAATATCACTTGCATAGGAATCTGTTGCACCGCTTGTTAAACTTATCGATTGACCATTTTTCCAATACTTAGCTACGCGATTGCTCCCTTTACCGGTTTCTTGTCCTGCAATATAGATGTCGTTAGAAAAAACCACGATTGCCGTAGCTTCAGAGGTTTGCAAGCCATCTGTCAAGGCAACGGCAACTCCATTTTTCCAATACTTGGCTTCTCTAGTAAGGCCATTAAATTCACTGCCTGCTACGTAAACATCATTACCCACAACAAAAATATCTGTCGCTTTAGAGCTTTTGAATTCCTCATTACTTAAAGCTACCGGTACACCATTTTTCCAATATTTAGCAAGATCTATACCACGGCTATTCTCTTCCGTTCCGGCCACGTACACATCATTTCCAACAACGAAAATCGAATAAGCTTCCGCCCACCTAGTTCCATTTGTTAAAGCAACCTCCTTTCCATCCTTCCAATATTTGGCAATATTATTGGCGCCACCATATTCATAACCGGCAATGTAAATTGTGGGTATTTTAGAAGACTCGTCTTTATTGCAAGATGCGAATAGGCAAATTAGCATGAGGGAGATGACGCTATTTACTTTCATGATTTTTATACGATTTCAAAGTAACGAAGGTAAAGCATTTAACAGTAACCTCAATTTCTGCCCGCGCCAAAAGTTCCGCTGAGGGATTCTGTTGCTAGTAATTATAAGCGCGTTTTACCGGGCACAGAATATATAAGCTCATACCGGTAATCAAAAGACAACAACGCTTTTTTGGAGGAGTGGGAGGAATTGGTGAAATTGGTAGGAGTGATACGATGTGCATTGAAGAGAGACATGGACGGGCTTAGGCTTAAATATTTGCTTACAATGATGTTACCGGCAAATGGAAAAAATGAGAGACTTTAGAATAGTTGACAACAAATATCTTTTAAAATCATTGACGCTTGAGGAGGAAACAATTCAAGTTAGGATCATGCTACATCAAACCGATTTCAATATTCCGGAAAACATAAACTGGGATATTGTTGATGGAGTTATCGACTTAATTGTAATTAATACGAATGAGCATATTGACAAGGCAACTAAATTCATTAACTTCCTAATAGAAAATTGCGGATTGTATGACAAGCAGACTATAGATAAAATCAAAGGTTTTCGATTCACCTCGATAGAGATAAATGACTGCTTTGGTAGACAGGCAATGACGATGTATTCAAAATACCATTTACAGTTTGACTTTATTTCTGACTATTGGGTTGACACCTATGGACGCTTGAACGTGACCTTTATGAATAGACATGTAATTGGTGTGGAGCGATTCCAGTGTTAAAGAAAGAATGAGTTCGCCCGGCTCGGCAGTTACGGTTCAGGCTTTTATTTTAGAGAGCACGGAAGTACCTTTCATGGCAGAGGGGTTTGGTAGCCGCAGAAGGTTTAAGTAAAACATGAGCATACTCTAATGTTATGCGCAATGAGAAAGTAAATGAGTAATAAAGAATTTAAGGACACGCTGGACAAAGTTTTGAAACCACATGGATTCAAGAAGAAGGGAAACGAGTGGACAATGGAAACAATCGAGCTTTTAAAAGTTATCGACCTGCAAAAATCCAATTTTAGCAATTTGTACTATTTGAATTATGGTTACAATTTCAAGGGCTTTGACTATGACGGAACAACGTATCATATATTTAGTCGACTTGGTTCAATCGACAAAGAAATTAATACAGTTATCCAAGCTACCTTCGACTTAGAAACACCAATGGACGACTTGACTCGTGGACGGAATCTAAGTGACCTAGTAAACAGCGTGCTGCTTAAAGAAATGAATTCAACAAATAGTAAAGATGACATTTTGAACTTGTTAAAAACAAGGCAGACATTGAACGACATCTCATTCAGAGTTAAACAGTATTTAAACATTGAACTGGAGTAAAATGCACTTCGCCTAGCGAGGAAGGTTCACTTCCGTGCCCTCTAACTTTCATCAACTCTAAACCAAACTCCTGAGATCAACTCACACCACGCTAAATAATCATGTGCATCCTACAATCCTGTAAATCCTGATTCAGACAACAACGCTTTTTTTTGGAGGAGTGGGAGGAATTGGTGAAATTGGTAGGAATGTTGTAAGACAATGAAGAAGGATTTATCAAAAGAAGTTCAAAGGCTAAAAGAGAAATATAATCTTACTGACTGCGGATTTGATGCAGAGTGTATTTATCAATTAGGAGACCTTTCGGAATTACTAAAGAACTCCTTAAAAAAACTTCTCCCCGATATTGAACTTGGAGTCGAAGAACAATTGAAAAACGGAAGATATGCCGCGACCATCGTTCATAATGGTGATTTTATAATTGAAGTACATGCCGACCAAGATTCAGACTGGTTACCAGAAGATTTCTGGGAATTATTTGATTCAATTCCTAACAAACTTGGACTTTGGAGATTATTTTGTTCAATCAACCCACAGTTAACAGGACAAGCGACTTGGTACTTATGTGGTACAAATGAACAACTAGATAATGCAAAAAAGGACGGGCTACCAATTGTGTTTCGCGGGGAGAACATTTTTGAAATGGACTTGAGCGAGTATGAATAACTACCACCAACAAAAGCCACAAAACTTAATGTGTCGGAGGTAAACATAAAGTGTGCTAGTTACTTCGCTCATTGCGGTTGAAAAGAAAAGCAGATTTTAAACGCACACGTTTTATAGGCAACCGTTGAGCGCCATTTTTTTTGTACAGAGATGATTTCAAAAGTTAAAATAACAACCGAGACAACAAAGAATCTGACAGACGAACAGTTGGATGATCTCGTGTATACCAAGGCAGCGGACTTGTATCTAGGAACTTTTGGAGAAAGGTTCAAGGAAAATGATAACGACAAACTCCTGCAGGACATTTTTTCATTAACAGTGTTGGATAACGAAGTTAAGAATGGAGGATTTGACCAGTTCTTTAGAAGCTATGACGACTTAAGAAAATTTGCACTAAACGGACTAAGATTAATCAACGCGTATAAACACGCAGAATTAGTAGAGATGGCAGCTGCAATTCACGATATGCAAAAAGAGGAACATAGCAACAAGAGAAATGCAAATTTAAACCCACTTGACGAAGACTATTATAAACTTGACGACATTACAATACTTCGGCAGCGATTCGTGAGAGCCCACATTGATAGGTTTGCTGAATGAAAAAACAACACACAACAAGTGTTTATTACAAGCGCGCGTGACTGCCATTGAAGAGTGTGCTTCTTTATTTATCTTTATCACTCCATAGGCTCGGTGGATAGCGCGAAGTTATTTTAATTGCCCGCCTGCCACAAACCAAGAGTAACCTGTCAGTTTTTATCAACAACAACGAGAGAAGTAATGACCATTGAATTGATACCGGTAATTGAAATTGGATATAACAATCAAGGTGTGACAGCGCCTGAAAAATATCCCTACTGGATTAACCCGGAGATTTGGAACCAATATCATGAAGAAAGTTATCGGAAAGCGGGGTTTAAAGACAAACTGATCCCCTATTTAGATGGTTCCTCATTTTACAAACTGGCTGACATCACCGACAACAACTTGACTAAGTTAACCATTGACCATACGCAAGAAATGAGAGATGGAAAATATGAAAGGCAGCAAGCTTGTGCTTTTTTTGGTGGCTATGTTTTGCAAGTGAATGGAGTGGATCAATTTTTTCCTCAATGTTGCGGAACGCTCAGTGATATCAATTATTGGGAGCGACTTTCCAACGGACAAAATGCTTACTACGAAGGGCACCCTGCACCATTCATGAAATTTGACGGGAATAATATTGTATTTGATTTTACAGTGCACGAATTTGAAGAGCAATTTGAACCTACCCCTAAAGAGACAACCTTAACCATTGACAAGTTAGAACTCAACAAGGCGGTTGACCGAGTAAAAAAAGAACTAATTACATTTCAACTGCGACTGGAGCGAATCAATGAAACTCAAAAGTTGGGCATCGAAAATATTGGTGGACTTTTAATCTGGGACAATTGAAATTACGAGTAAATAAAGCAGGTTATAACTTCCCAGGATAGTGATAGTTCATTTTGCGATCGAAGAGGTAGACGTGCGCCAGATAAAGATTGCTTCTCTATTAATCTATTGGATAATGTATTGCGAAAGCTTAATTTGGAGAGAGCACTAGAGGCTAAATGAAACAAGTGCATACAGCGAGACGTTGTTCACAAGACGCATAGAAACACATGACCGACTATTTACTTGAGACGAGAGAATTCGGACTATCTGACAAAGGAATTCATTTACTAAGAAGCAGATTTAACTATCAGACAATCGACTACAACGACATTGACGAATTAGTAATCGAAAAAGGAAAAGAACTAAACAATTGGGCTCTACTACTTGTCATCGGCCTTGGACTCCTTTTATTTTCCTTTTGGTACAGCTTTCGACTTTTCGGCATCTTAGACAGCGGTGAAGTAAGGGTAATTTATATAGAAGAAATAATTGTCCCCGTGATTCCATTCTTGGCAGGTTTGTATTTCACGTATTCATCAACAAGAAATGCGACCATCATGAAAGTAAAAACGAAGGACACATGGCTTAAAAAACTTTCCCTTGCCGACATAGAGAAAGATAAAAACATGGATAAGTTGAAAAGCATACTGCACAACAAAATGCCGGGCCGACTAAAAGGAATTTAGCGAGAGGTTATAGCGTTGTATCGGTTATTGAACAACTTAACGATAGTAGAGTAATTCGTCAAAAGTCCGAGTGCAGCAAGCATCCGGACTTTTTTATTATTCCGCGACTGATATTAATGAGAAATAACTAATTACGGATAACCAGAAACTGATTCGCTTCAAATATTTAGTATATTGTTGAACGATTAATGACCACGCCATGAACAAAGTACTTTCAAGAAAAATAAATTTGCTACTTCATTTAGCGAACATAGATGGAAAATTTGATGCCTCCGAAAAGGAATTATTGCTCTCTATATTAAAGGAAAAAGGATTGGACGAGTCTTTTCTCGAAGAGCACAACCAACCAACCCCCGATTTAGAAACTCTTCATGAGTTACCGGATAAAACAGAATTGTTTTACTGGATTCTAAAAATGATTAAGGCCGATGGAGAACTTCATGCCGATGAAATGAAGGAGGCGAAAAATCTTGCAGTGAAACTAGGTTTCTCCACAGATGCAGTCGATTACTTCAGCCACATTTCCATCAACCCGCTAGCACAATTCAGATCTGATGTTTTGCGATTTGTGAAATAGAGATCAGCCGTTTACTTCCAACTAGCACATTTCTTTGGTGAATTAGTGGTAATTCCTTACGCCAATCATACATGCATTTAACGAGCAGCTCGCTTGATGATTGGTTTAACCAAATGATTTTTCTGCCTTCACGTAACTAACGCAGTAACAGAAGTGCAAGCGGTTGTTGTGTGCGTTACGAAATGATTACTTAAATATGATCAAGAAAATCCTGCCGTGAGAAAGGGGGCACTCACAGTTCAGAGCGGGCATTTCAACTAAAAATTTTCTGAGCTCATCTCATTCAATCTACTTTTAGTCATCTAAAACGCAAAAGTGTTTACTACACAATTGATTTTAGAGACCACCAAAGAATTGCATAGCATGATCATTTCAATTGTCAATCATAAAGGCGGCACAGGCAAAACCACTACGACCATTAATTTGGGAAGTTCGCTGGCAGAAGCAGGACACCGTGTGTTGTTGGTTGACTTTGATGCGCAAGGCAGTCTCACTTATTCACTGGGGATTGATGATCAAGGTCTTACTATCGCTGATGCTTTTCATGGAGAAGCTACCGTTCAAGAATTGATCATCGAGCGCGAAGGAATGCATATACTACCCGCAGGTGCAGGTTTAGCAGATGTGGAGCTAGCGATAGCCAAAGCAGACGAACGCTTCAATCATCTGAGCAATCTCTTACAAGTGCAGACCGATTATGATTTTGTGTTGATCGATTGCCCGCCATCACTTTCTCTATTAACATTAAATGCGCTGGCAGCATCAGATTATATTTTGGTGCCGATGCAAATGGATGTGCTGGCATTACGTGGGTTAGACTCGATGTTGGAAACAGTACGAAAAGCAAAAGGTATCAACCCACACCTCTCGGTACTTGGCATTTTACCTGTTATGGTAGACACACGCAAGAACATGTATCAGGAGATTTTAGAACATATTCAATCCAATTACACAGAGCGCGTATTTCCTCAAGTCATTCATACCAGTGTAAAAGCTGCAGAAGCACCATCGTTTGGTAAGAGCGTGGTAGCCTATGCACCTCAATCCGCTACTTCCATTGATTATAGAGCTTTAGCGAAAGAAGTGGTGCGCGTCACAAAAGTTCTTCAGCAGCAATTAACCAATAACTCATAACGATTAACTAATACCAACTATGGCACTCGGCAATAACCTCAAAAAAGAAAAATTACTCCCCAACGGTACAAATGAAGTTCAAAAAGAAACCTTAACTGAAAACACATCAACTATGGAAACACAATTGCAGGCAGAACCCGTAAAGTCCAAAAGCAACGGCAATCATCAAACAAGCGATCAAATGCTAGACATGAAAGGGCAGTTGGATGCCATCAACCAAGCATTTGCGTTTATTGAATTCGACACGCAAGGAGAGATCGTAAAAGCAAATGATATTTTTCTGGATGCGATGGGCTATTCGCTGAAGGAGATTGAAGGCAAACACCACAGCCTATTTGTGGATGCAGCTTACGCTCGAAGCAACGAATACAAAAAATTCTGGAACGACCTGCGCGCAGGTGAATCGCAATCAGGAGAATTCGCACGCATCAATAAAAGTGGAGAAGTAGTGTGGCTTTTGGCCAGTTACACTCCGGTAGTCGATGATAAAGGTAGAGTAGTAAAGGTCATTAAACTAGCCACCAATATTACTGCCTCCAAAGTATTAAATGCAGATTTCAGCGGACAGATTGATGCCATCGGAAAATCGCAAGCTGTTATCTCCTTCAACATGGACGGTACTATTATCAGTGCCAATCAAAATTTCTTGAATCCGATGGGCTATTCATTGCAGGAAGTGCAAGGAAAACATCATCGCATTTTTGTTGATCCGGAATATGCTCGCACTGCAGCTTACGTAGAATTCTGGGCTAAACTGAATCGCGGAGAATTTGTAGCCGAAGAATTTAAACGCATTGGTAAGGGAGGAAAAGAAGTTTGGATTCAGGCTTCTTATAATCCCATCTTTGATTTAGCCGGAAAACCTTTTAAAGTAGTAAAGTTTGCAACCGATGTAACCGAGCAGAAATTAATGAATGCCGATTACGAAGGTCAGTTAATGGCCATTGGTAAATCCAATGCTGTTATTGAATTTAATATGGACGGTAGCATCATTACGGCTAATGATAATTTTCTTTCTGCGTTGGGTGGCTATTCGCTCAACGAAGTGAAAGGCAAACACCACCGCATGTTTGTGGATTCAACCTACGCACGCAGTGCGGATTACGCTGACTTCTGGAAAAAATTAAACAATGGCGAATTCTTTGTGGGCACCTTTACGCGCATTGATAAGCGTGGAAGGGAAGTATACATTCAAGCGTCTTACAATCCGATCATGGATTTGAATGGCCGTCCTTTTAAAGTAGTAAAATATGCCTTGGATATGACCGAAGTGATTCGTGCCATCAAAGGAATGGCCGCTGGTGATTTAAGTAATCGTTGCGATGAGTCGGTAGATAACGGTGGGCCTTACAGCTGAAATCAACAAAGCATTAGAAAACTTAAATTC
>JABFSO010000021.1 GCA_013140555.1 Cyclobacteriaceae bacterium
GGTTTTTCCAAGCTGCTGCAACAACACGTTGATTTCCGAAAGGTCGTTTTGGCGGATGGCTGTTTCTAAATCCGTAAGAATGCCTAGCACGTGGCCCGGATAAAACTGCGTGGGGTGCGCAGTCAACACAATTCGCAAACTAAAATCTTGCAAGCGCTGCAAAAGCTCTGTTTCTTTCTTCTCCAATTTGGTGCGAAGAAGCAAAGCAGATACTGTTCCCTTTCCATTAAAGTCGTTGACTTGTTCGAAGGCTGCATCTTCCACCGAATCGAAAAGGGCCACTTGCCGCTCGATGTATTGAATGAAACTAAAGAGCAAATCAAATTGCTCTTGCTCATTTATTTGAGGAGCCATCTCCTTAAAAAAGAGAGTCAGAATTTCTGATGCCGATTTACCGTTCGCGAAGCCAGTAGCACAATATTGTTGCAAAAGCGGCAGCAATACGCCTGTCCGTGCCACATTTCGAAATGGGAGATTAAGAAACAGGCTGTTATAAATATGAAAACGGGTGGCAACCAGTTGCGAATAATTGGTCATTCTAGTGTTTTTTTTTAATAGTGAGTCAAAAAAGCTTTGAGGCATATTTGCTCTTCGTGACAATTTAACCTAACTTTTGAAAACTAAACCCAGAATCGTATGAAGAAAATCTACTGGCACATTCTTGTGGCTTTGCTTCTTAGTTCTTGCATTGGACTGAAAGAGTTACCCGTAGAGTACGATTATAGCTACAGCGGTAATTTCAAACGATACCGGACCTTCAATATCATGAAGCCGATCGGGTTAAAGGACAGCACCATGACCAATGAAATGATTGAGAAATCCATCATTGCGCGCATGAAATTTTTGGGCTATCGGCAAACGGACACCCGCCCCCATCTGATTGTTGGCTTCAAAATGTTTTCGGATAGCCTCAAGTTTAATGGCTACAATCAACCTGAAATTGAAGAGTGGGTGAAAACACAGCGCACCGATGTGGACTATAATCCTAAAAAGCTAAGCATGAAGAGCGGTACACTTCTGATTCAATTATACGACCGCAGACAAAACAAATCCATTTGGCAAGGCTATGCCACTACGTATTACGGTGGCATCGATTTCAATAACCAGCGGCATTTGCGCAACGCAGTAATCTCAATCTTAGACAAATACAGATTTTGGGCGGAAGGTTTTGTGGAAGGCCAAGCTCAGAAAGAGCAAGCCGAACTTTAACTATTTTCTGTGCGATTTACAATCTCCTAAAAAAACCCAAAAATTTGGGTTTTGCTTTTCAAAATAAATTCTACCTTTGCGAACCTTTTTAAGGGATAGATTGACCTATGGTGTAATGGTAACACTGCAGATTTTGATTCTGCCTTTCTAGGTTCGAATCCTAGTAGGTCAACCACCAAAACCCGCTCGGGTACACCTAGCGGGTTTTTAGTTTAAAAATATGGCTGTAAAAATATTTTCTGGACGCGCTACCACTTACTTAGCTGAGAAAGTAGCACACGCTTATGGCGAACCGCTCGGCAAAGTTGACTATCAGCAGTTTAGCGATGGCGAAATGTCTCCGTATATCGGAGAATCGGTGCGCGGCCATGATGTTTTTATAGTGCAATCGACCTTTGCTCCAGCCGACAATTTCATGGAGTTGTTGCTGATGATTGATGCGGCTAAGCGTGCCAGCGCATCGAATGTGAATGTAATCATCCCCTATTTCGGATACGCTCGCCAAGATCGTAAAGACAAGCCACGGGTAGCCATTGCCGCCAAGTTAATTGCCAATCTTTTGTCCGCAGCTGGTGCTAACCGCATCATGACCTGCGACTTACATGCCGATCAGATTCAGGGATTCTTTGATATTCCTCTCGATCACCTGGACGGCAACTATATTTTTGTTCCTTACCTCAAATCGTTGAATCTGCCCAACATCATGTTTGCATCTCCGGATGTGGGCGGAATCAAGCGTGCAAGAAGCTTTGCCAAGTTTTTCAATGCCGAGTTAGCCGTTTGCGACAAATACCGCAAAGAAGCCAACAAAGTTGAATCCATGCGTCTGATTGGCGAAGTGGAAGGCAAAGACGTAATTCTAGTAGATGATTTAGTAGACACCGGTGGCACCTTGTGCAAAGCTGCGGCTCTCCTAAAAGAAAAAGGAGCTAACACAGTGCGCGCCATCTGTACGCATCCGGTACTATCCGGCAAAGCGTATGAAAACATTCAATCTTCCGCACTCGAAGAACTGGTAGTTTCAGACACCATTCCGTTGAAGCAGCAGATTTCCAAAATTAAAGTATTGACCGTATCTGATTTGTTTGCGAAAGCGATTCGCAAGATTCACGATCATGAATCGATCAGTTCATTGTTCATCCGTTTGTAATCAATTTTTAAATTAAACCAATAAACAATTATGAAAACCATCGAGATTATAGGGTATCGAAGAGCAAATCTCGGCAAGAATGACTCGCAAAAAACCCGTGAAGAAGGAAACGTTCCTTGCGTACTTTACGGAGGTGATAAGCAAGTTCATTTCCACTCGCCCGTTATTTTGTTCCGCGACTTAGTGTACACC
>JABFSO010000195.1 GCA_013140555.1 Cyclobacteriaceae bacterium
TTCAGTATCTAATTTTACTGAATTATGGGATACTGAATTAGCTTACGGTGAATTATCTAATGAGTTGCTGGATTGGGTGCAACTATTTTGTTGCCTAAAATGGCAAATTTATTTTCTGCTACCGTAAAACAAGGTAAAGTAGACCGTTGGAAACACGGAATGATTGGGCGCCTTGGGCATCAGAATCACTTCTTGGAAATAAGCATCAACTAGTACACCAACTTCAAAGCCTGTAACCTGGCTCTTAACAACACCTAATTCAAAATTGAAACCAAACTTGATATTTCCGCCAAGCTGTATTTTAGAATCGCCAAGACCTTCAAATAAATATCCCGTTCCGAGAATTCTATCATAAGCATGGTTTGGGTTCTCCGGATCATACTGCTCGGTAACGGTATTAAAGAAAGATCCGGTAGATCGCTCAATATAATAAGGTGCCACAATGCCAATGGAAGGACCCAATGCAAGAACTGCTTTGATTTCTATACCTTGTTGTGGTGCCTTTGTAAATAGTACTAAGTCTCGGCCATATTGAAGCCGAAATGTAAAGAGGTAATTACTTTTGCCCAGGGTGAAAAAATTTCCGGTTTGAAGAGATTGCACCCGCACTTCCTGTGGGTTTTTCACATTCATGATCTCCAATCCGTAGGTTTCAAAAAGGCGCTCGTTTAGTCTGCGTGCCTTCTTAAAAGTAAAGCCCCCAATGAGCCCACCGGCCGAATTTTTGTTAATACCCCAAGTGAATTCTGAATTGTATTCATAACTGTCCTGCGTTTGGCTAAAACCGAACGAAGTAATGGTCAGAAATAAAATTGACGATAAAATAATTTTTATGCTTCTATGCATAGCAAGACACTACTATTCCGAAATTTAAGGTAAATAGCCAACGAAAAAAATAGCTTAATAGTTTATTACATGGATACAATCATGGCCACTGTTGAATACCAGGGAGACTTGCGCACCCAGGCAGTTCATTTAAAATCTAAAAACGAGATAATTACAGATGCTCCAACAGATAACAACGGTAAAGGAGAAGCCTTTAGTCCCACTGGCTTAGTAAGTGCAGCATTGAGCAGTTGCATGATGACCATCATGGGGATAGTTGCCGAACGTGAAGGTATTAACTTAAATGGTTTGAAGTCGGATGTGGTAAAGGTGATGTCGTCTAATCCACGGAAAATTGCGGAGATAAAAATCGACTTTACGCACCCCAATTTGATTGCTTCGGAAGAACAAAAGCAAAAATTAAAAAATGCGGCACGCACGTGCCCGGTAGCATTAAGCCTATCGTCTGAGCTTAAGCAAACCGTAACTTTTAATTTTTAGAAGCAGTAAGTTCGGATACTTTCTTCTTCAAGTCAGAATAGTCAATATCGAAATGTGATGCGTTATAGATCGATTTTCCATTCTGAATAATCAGTACTTGCGGAGATTGATGCTCTACCTGAAACAATTCAGCAATTTGGTTGGAAATGGATCGGTAGTTAAGCAGATCAAGATAATAGGCGTCTACTGACATATCTTCGGATTTCCAGTTTCTCTCCAACCGATTGAGAGATGTATTGCTGATGGAGCAAGTGGTACTATGCTTAAAAATCAAAACCGGCTTAAGTCCTGATGATTCAACAATGTTTTTTAGCTGGTTGGCTTCTTTGAGCGGTATCCAATTTAAATTAGTCATAAAGGTCTTTCCATAATTCCCGCTCTTTTTTGTCGTAGCGTGGTTTGCGCACTTTTTCTTTAACAGCTGTTGGCTGATTGTCACTTTTCTTAAACAACTTCGACCACAACAACTTCACATTGACCAGAATAGTTCTTTCTTTTTTAACATTATCGATATGGCCATGTGCAAACTTAGCATCTGGATGCAATCTACTGCCGTGCGGCTTGCTCATCCGCAGATTTCCTTGATAATTGTTAATGCGGGCATAGGCTCTTCCGGGATCTTTTACTTGCAGGGCTTTTTTAGCGCTGCTCGGGTTGTGCTTGTAGCTCCAAATTTGTTTCATTTTTCCTTCAAACTCTGAAGCCCTTACGCTGCCTTTTCCCGGAGATTTACCATCGATTGCTTTCTTAGCACTGAGTTTATTATGCTGATGATCGGCTTCTTTTACACGCACTTGTAAACCACCCACCCTAAAAGTTGATTTGTTTGGCTTTTCTTGTCGGGTAGCCAATTTATTTGCGTTGGGTCCTTTTACATAGGTAGGTCGTTTCAGAAAACCGGTGTAGCGTGCATTGGCAAGATCGACTAGTTTTTTTTCTCTTACTTTGACGGGTTTACCATCATTGTTAAGCGGCTGTCCGCTTACACTTCCACCTCCTTTTTCCGGTTTGCGGGCACGAAGTGAGCCTTTGTATTTTTCAATTTTTCCGGCAAAAGTGGGGGGTATTTTGGCCGCCACAGGATTACCATCATTATTTCTGGGTTGTCCGCTGATGCTGCCACCTCCCTTTTTGGGGCGCTTCGCTTTCATAGAGCCTGTATATTTTCCCATCTTACCCGCAAAAGAAGGAGGAATTTTAGCCGCCACAGGTACTCCGTCATTATTTCTAGGTTGTCCACTAATACTTCCACCGCCTTTTTGAGGTCGTTTTGCCTTCATGGTTCCGGTGTACTTGCCTGCTCTTCCTGCAAAAGCAGGTGGAATTTTAGCTGCTACCGGATATCCACCATTATTTCTTGGTTGTCCGCTAATACTGCCGCCACCTTTTTGAGGTCGCTTGGCTTTGATGGAACCTGAAAATCTTCCTGCTCTGGCTGCAAAACTGGGTGGTATTTTTGCTCCTACAGAGTTGCCGTCATTGTTTCTGGGCTGCCCACTAATGCTACCTCCACCTTTTTGAGGTCTCTTAGCTTTCATAGAACCTGAAAATCTTCCTGATCTGGCTGCAAAACTGGGTGGTATTTTTGCTCCCACTGAGTTGCCACCATTATTGCGGGGTTGGCCGCTGATGCTACCTCCTCCTTTTTGAGGTCTTCTGCCTTTCATATTTCCAGAGAAGCGACCGGCTTTAGAAGCAAAGCTGGGAGGGATTTTAGCACCAACTGAATTTCCGCGATTATTCCTGGATTGCCCACTAATGCTACCACCTCCTTTTTCGGGCCTTCTTCCTTTTATTGATCCCTTATAACCTGCGCCCTGAGGTGTGAATCCGGGCGAAATATCCCATTTCTTGATGTTTCCTTGATAAGTTCCTGCTCTGGCAGCACTTGGTCTTTTCGGGATTTTAGTTGATACAGATTGATTACCGTTGTTTCGAGATTGGCCACTGATACTTCCTCCGCCCTTGAAAGGCCTTTTGGTTTTAATGCCTCCTCTATAGGCACTTCCTTGGGTGGTGAAACCTAATTTCCGTTTCACATTTCCAGAAAATGATCCGATTCTACCTCCACCCGAAGGTATTTTTGCGGGAACTGGATTTCCCCGGTTGTTACGTGGCGACCCGCTTATACTGCCACCTCCTTTTATTGGTTTTATACCACGTCCACCGCCACCGGAATATCCGCCACCGCCTGCAGAAACAGATTGTTTATAGCTACCGCGATAGTTAGCAACTCCGGCTCCACCTTTTGGAATGCGAACTGCGAGGGGTTTATTATTTCTACCTCTTCCTCCCATCGTTTGGTAGCCACTTCCTTTTACAGGTCTGCCAGGGCCTCGCTTTTTCCCACTCACCGAATACTTGCGAGGCATGAAAAACTGACCTACGCTTTCAGCTCTTTTTCCACTCACTGAAAACTTACGGGGCATGAAGAATTTACCTACGCTTTGAGCATTTCGCTTGGATGAATTTCTTCGCAAACCTTTGCCGGAAACATCTCCATTCCAGGCTTTTTGTTTGGCCTTGGGAGTCGAATTAAAAATTTTACCAAGGGCAGAACGACCCTTTTCTCCATTTCTTTTTCTTCCTTGATAGGGATCGCTTTGAGGTAAGACTTCAACCGGAGGCGTTCTGAAATTTTTGGTTCGTAAAGGTCTACCCGTAATATCTTTTGTATAAGCTTTTTCTCCCTTTGAAAATTTGCCCCAATAGACATTCTTTCTTCCTCTGGTGATAAATGACCGTGAACCCGATCGGGGAATTATCTTTCGCTTTTTGGGGTAAGGCGATGCATTGGAGCGCGTGCTGTATAAAACGGGTTGCCCAATGGGTGCTGCGTCCTTAAAAGCGCGCTCTGATTTACGGGGTCTTCTGGAAGGATTATTTACATACGGGCCCTTGTTTGGGTACACGTTGTTTCGCGCCATTTTGGCTGAGGAAGAACGTATTTTAATCCGATTGCCACCAATCGGAGTACCCGCACGCTCACTCCCTCTTGACCATCTAGCGTTGGAAACAGATCGGGTAGAAACAACTGCACGGGCAGCTGAGGATTTGTTTTTGGTGCGAAGCCTTCTCCCCGAAATATCACGTGTTTTAGATTTAACTGTTTTAGATTTACCCGGCTTAGACTTCAGGGTAATGCGAGGTAACGGCTTGGCAGGTTTATCGCCTTTTGTATTTTGTGCAAAAGATGCCCCCGCCATGAAAAATAGCATGGCAAATGCGAGTAGGCGTATGGCTTTTGCGAAGGTCAACCTGATCAATTGAGAATTACCGAATATGTATAGCTTTAAACAGGCTAAATTAACAAAAATTGTGATTTAAACCGTCTTATGAATTTAGAGCAGTTCGAGCAATCTCTGGAGAAGTCCACGATACCAACAGGTCTTAACCCCGCGCTTCAGGCATTGTGGTTTGATGCAAAAGGAGATTGGGATGCATCACATGAAACAGTTCAGGATGATCCTTCTGCGCAAGCCAGTTGGATACATGCATATCTGCATCGAAAAGAAGGCGATGAAAGCAATGCCCGCTACTGGTATGGCCGTGCCGGTAAAAAATTCCCTACATTAACTCTTCAAGAAGAGTGGCGCTCAATAGCATCCACCTTATTGGCAGAATCAACCCGTTAGTACTTTAACAGTTCTTCGATTTTTCCTTTCAATCTTCCTTTCGGCAAGAAATTGTTTTCTAATGTAGGTGCAAATGGAATGGCGGTATCCAAACTAGCTACGCGCATAACAGGGGCATCGAGGTGACTAAATAAATGCTCGTTGATCCACGCAGAGATTTCAGCGCCAACGCCTCCTGTTAATGTATCTTCATGAAGAATTAAAACACGATTCGTCTTTTTGACTGTTTGCTCTACTGCGTCTTTGTCCCAAGGAAGGAGCGTTCTCAGATCAAGCACATCGGCTTGTACTTCAGGCATGGATTGTAAAATCTCCTTTGCCCAATGCACGCCCATTCCATAGGTAATTATCGAGAGTTGATTGCCTTCACTTACTAATTTTGCCTTTCCAATTTCTACAGTGTAGTAATCATCCGGAATTTGATCTTTGACGGAGCGATACAACAGCTTATGTTCAAAATAGAGATATGGGTTTGGATCTTCCAAAGCGGCACATAGCAAGCCTTTGGCATCATAAGGATTGGAAGGATACACAATTTTTAATCCGGGTGTGTGAAAGAACCACGCTTCATTACTTTGCGAGTGAAACGGTCCTGCTGCTGTTCCAGCACCGGTAGGCATTCGAACAATCACATCGGCTGATTGGCCCCAACGCCAATGAATTTTTGCCAGATTGTTGACGATCTGATTGAATCCTTCGGTAACGAAATCGGCAAACTGCATTTCTACCATGGCTTTCATGCCCTTTATTGACAGACCCAAGCCGGAGCCGATGATGGCCGCTTCACACAAAGGCGTGTTGCGTACGCGATCCTTTCCAAATTTTTCAACAAAGCCTTCCGTGATTTTAAACACACCACCATATTCTGCAATATCTTGGCCCATCAATACCAAGTTGGAATGGCGTTCCATACTTTGACGAAGACCATCGCTGATGGCATCGATGAATCGTTTTTCTGATGTTTGATCTGATGAAGGCGAAATAAGTTGCTGCGGAAAAGGAGCATACACATCATTCAACTCAGTTTCTGTGCTAGCCACCGGGTGCGTTTCTTCAAAGGCTATGGCCAAAGCATCTTCAATTTCTTTCTTGATTTTTTTGCGGGTTGTATCGATGAATTTTTGATCGATGATTGTTTCACCGATCAAAAACTTTTCATAGTTATCGAGTGGATCTTTTTGCGCCCATTCGTCCATTAGTTCTTTCGGAACATATTTGGTGCCGCTCGCTTCTTCATGGCCGCGCATGCGGAATGTAATGCACTCTAATAAAATCGGGCGTGGATTTTTTCGCATGCTTTCGGCCAGCGATTTTACTTTGTCATAGACTTCCAATACATTGTTCCCATATACCTGCACGCCTTCGATGCCATAACCGATGGCTTTGTCGATAAATTGTTTGCACCGAAATTGTTCGCTGCTGGGTGTGCTCAATCCGTATCCGTTGTTTTCGATTACAAATATGACGGGCAAATCCCACACGGCAGCTACGTTGAGCGCTTCGTGAAAATCGCCTTGGCTGGTGCCACCATCGCCATTGAAAACTACGGTGACTTTATTTTCTTTTTTTAGTTTGGTTGCTAATGCGATTCCATCGGCTACTCCGTTTTGTGGACCAAGGTGCGAGATCATGCCAACGATGTGATGCTCATTGGTGCCAAAGTGAAATGAGCGATCACGGCCTTTGGTGTATCCGCTCATCGTGCCCTGCCATTGCGCAAACAGTTTGTCGAAAGGCATATCGCGGCCGGTAAATACGCCCAAATTGCGGTGCATAGGAAGAATGTATTCATCCTTTTCCAAAGCGGCAGTAATTCCTACAGAAATTGCTTCTTGACCGATTCCGCTAAACCATTTGCTGATTTTGTTCTGGCGCAACAGGATGAGCATTTTCTCTTCAATCATACGTGGCTTTAACAGCCGCTCATACAGATTTTGAAGAGTTTCGTCTGAGTGCTTTTTTCGGAGGAATTTCATAGAGATAAAATTACGCTCAAAGTTAATGGAGTTTTGATCTCCCAAAACAACCTTTGAGGTAATAACTTAGATCGGTCTGGAATAGCTTAAAGCTATCCTTTCACCATCTCCATATCAGGCTTGCTTTCGTCTGTCAGTTTTACTTTACCGCGTTCGTTGCGCGTGATGCGCGAGTACAACGAAATATTTTTATCAAACAGAAAGCGGAAGAATAACTTCGTCCATGATTGGTGCGACTTTAATGTGTCGTAATAATCGGGAGCTTGTTTTTTTAAGTCAGGTAATTTATTCCACGGCACGGAAGGGAAATCGTGATGCTCATTGTGAAACCCTACGTTAAAAGCCAATGCATTTAAGGGGCCGTAGTAGCTGTAAGTCTCTTGCTTTTCATCCAATGTCAAATAGTGTTCTTGAATCCAGCGCGCACCAAGTGGGTGAAGTCCTACGGAAAAGAAAAAGCTGAGTAACATAAAGATCAATGCTTTAGGGCCAATCAACATCCAGATGGCCACATTGAAAGCGATTTGCACTAACCAATTCGCTACAATCCAGCCGTCTACAGGTTTGATTTCTTTTAAGCGAAACGTACGGATCACTTGAAACACTGGGAAAAGTAAAAGCCAAAGTGCTTTGCCGAAAACGGAGTTATTTATCATGCGCGCTTCCCAAAAGTCTGGAAGATCGGCATCCAATTCGTGAACCCCTTGAAAAGAGTGATGTTTTATATGATAACGGAAAAATGAAATGGCGCTGGGCATGGTGTGTGGCAAATTTGCAATGATGCCGGCTACATAATTGGCGCTCTTATTTTTGAATAACAAGTGGTGAGAACATTCGTGAATCATCACAAACAAGGCATGATTAAAGAATGCTCCTATTCCGTATGCAACCAATATCACCAACCACCAAGCGCTATCTTTAATTAGATACGAGATCAGAATCATTCCACCCACCAAGCCGAAAATGGCTAACAAAGTCAGCGGATTTTTTCCAAAAAGTTGTTTTACTTCCGGATGCTTCGAAAGAATTTCCTTTGTGCGAATGCGATGTGGTTCAGATGATTCAGAGAAACGAAAAGATTGTTCTGCCATGACGAATAAATTAAGACTGCAAAGATACTTACTTTTCTCTGTTAACAGAGTTTACCCCTCGATGTTTTGGTCGATCATTCGATTCCACCAAAAATCCAAAAACTAACCTTATTTTTGATCCGATATGATTCAATTTGAAGAGTTTACTTTAGCGAATGGGTTGCGTGTAATTGTTCACGAAGACAACACGGTTCAGTTGGCGGTGTTAAACATTTTGTATGATGTGGGCTCACGCGATGAAGAACCGAACAAAACCGGTTTTGCTCATTTGTTTGAACATCTGATGTTTGGCGGATCGGCAAACATACCCAGCCATGATGAACCTCTGCAATTGGTAGGCGGAGAAAACAATGCCTTCACCAGCCCAGACATTACGAATTATTATTTGACGGTACCGGCTGCGAATATTGAAACCGGGTTTTGGTTGGAAAGCGACCGCATGCTTAGCC
>JABFSO010000209.1 GCA_013140555.1 Cyclobacteriaceae bacterium
TCGCAACACGCATCCCTCATCTGGCGCGAGAGTCAGAGTCCTACGCTGTAGAGAAAAAATCAAGTAAATAATTGTTCGGATATTTTATTTTAAAGAGCACGGAAGTAAGAGGCTGTGTAAAAAGTAAAATGAAAGCCTTCAGGTTTGCGTAACGCAAACTCGCTCGGGTAGTTATCCGAATAAAAAAGAGAATGCACATCATTTTTACACAGCCTGAAACTTCTGCGCTAGATAGGGGAATACGCAAGTTTAGGCTAAAACATGCGTATACCTAATGTTGGAAGTAATAGGGCCCGGACAGTTTGGTCATCTAAAGAGTGACACTATACTAATAAAGATTTCCCACGGGGACGAGTGAACAGCTTTGTAACAAGTTCGACTTTGAAAAAGTGAAATAGCGTTGGACAAATGAGAAAAGTAATGGCCGACCCTTCGCATTTTTGAGAAAGATTGTGATTCGAAAACCCACGCTATTGGCACATTGGCATGCCACACATACCACCCACCTCCTAAGCAAGCAAAAGAGCCAAACCTTTTCTGTTCAGAACGATCAGAGATTTCATAGGGCTAATTGTTTAATTTTGTGCTTGATTCGTTTTACATATGTATTTTGATTGGTCTTCCCTCTTCCTTTTTAGTTCAGTAGTTAGTTCGGCTATTGGTGTGACGTACCTTCTATGTGACTATCAGACAATAACCGATAAAAAATCCATGCATTGGCTAATGGTGGTGATGGCGGCAAATGTTACTATTTTCATTGCGTACATAATCAGAAACTCAGGCCTTATAAATAAGTTACCGCATGTGCTTTTCATTGGGACACCCGCTTATTTTATTTTCTTACCAGCATTGTTCGTTTATCAAAGTCGCACAGCTCAGGTATCAATTAGAGCAAGCCTACATTTTATTATTCCTGGCTTGGTCGTACTGTTAATAGTTCCTACTTACTTAATGAGCGGCAACGACAAGTTAGCCATGTTCACTGAACCTGGTATAACCGATCCTATCGGGATTATACTCATTTACCTAACCTTCTATAGTTTCTATTTGGTTAGAATTTTTAAGGGTATTAGTAACTATCGAAGCAGGATGAATCGAGAACTTTCCAGTAATGAAGTAGAGTGGGAGAGAATTTCGTCAAACATAATCAATCTGGTGGCTGCCTCAGCTTTGGGAATTCCTGTTGTAATGGGGGTTCAATATCTTAACCTATCAGAGGAAATGACCGATGGTTTTGTGAAAGTCGCCACGGTTTTGTTTTCTTTTTCGGGCCATTTTGTGCTGGCATCGCTGCTCATGCGCAGAAATTGGAAGCCTCTAACTTCCGTGGAAGTGCAGTCTCGAAGTACGGAAGTCCCTGTTTTAAAGAAGGAGGAACTTGACGACCTGATGAACTCACAAAAGTTCTATTTGGATAGCGAATTGACTCTTGATTCACTAGCCGTACAGATTGGCTGGAGCCGTACATCGCTTTCGCAAATTATTAATGGTGGGTTTAACCAAAACTTCTATGACTATATAAATAGTTTTAGACTCAGGGCACTTGAGGAAAAACTTCGCTCGGATGAGCATCTAAAGTATTCACTCGACCATCTTGTTAAGGAATGTGGGTTTACGAACTATGTGACATTTTATAGGTTTTTTAAGCGAAATAATGGACAATCACCTTCTGCGTTCATCAAATCCCTTTCCATTACAAAAAAATAGATTACACGGTATCCTCTGTAATGAGTAGCCACAGGTAAATGAAAACGCGTTGCCTAGTTTTACCGTGCTAACCCACAGTAAAACCAATCCGCCATGCTGAGCTATCGATTTATATTGATGACTATTCTAGTAGTCATTTTTTCTGTTCCTATTTGTTTAGGACAGTCCATTAACGGAGATAACCTAAAACACCTGCTCGAAGGAGCCAGAGCATCCAACACAGAAGCTCTTATTGTTTATCAAAATGACCGCCTTGTTCTAGAAGAATATATGGGGGTTGGGCAACCCGATGCCAAAATTGAGAGTATGTCGTGCACTAAAAGTATTGTTGGGTTAGCAGTGGCTTGTCTCCTTACTGATGGATTATTAAAGAATCTGGATGTTCCTGTTTACGAATTCTATCCGGAATGGAAGCAGGGGCAGAAGCAAATGATTACGGTGAGGCACCTCGTTACTATGACTTCCGGGCTTCAGAACAACCCCAATGCATCGGTAGAGATTTATCCGAGTCCAGACTTTGTACAATTAGCTCTTGCAGGCGAACTATCAACAGTGCCTGGGGAAGTCTGGAGTTACAACAACAAGTCGCTGAATCTAATGGCTGGAGTAATTCAAAAAATTACCGGCAAGAGAATGGATGTTTACATCGAAGAACGACTTTTCAAGCCTTTGGCGGTTACCGATTTCACGTGGTCGTTAGACCCTTCGGGAAATCCCCATGTTATGTCGGGTTGCCAAATTAAACCAAGCGATTTTGCTAAAATTGGCTTGCTGCTGCTCAATAAAGGTAAGTTTGGAAATGTTCAGGTAATAAAATCCTCAGACGTTGAGCAAGTAATCACACCGTGCGAGAAATTTAAAGGATACGGAATGTTGTGGTGGCTGGACTATCAACATACAATCACCATTGTGAATGACGATATTATCGCGAACTTAAAGAAGGCTGAGTTGCCTATTGATTTTATCAAGAAAGCACAACAACTGAAAGGCGTTTACAAAACGACCGATGAATATGGCGCAAAAGTGGAGTCCGTTTTTGGGGCAAATCCATGGCAAAGCATTAACGAGATTTTAGCACCCCGAAATCTTACACTTCGAAAAAGGGAATTTAGTGGTAAGGTGACATACCGTGCTGATGGCTACCTAGGCAATTACATCATTGTTGACCCTGAAAATAAATTAGTGGCGGTAAGAATGATCAGTCATTCAAGCTTTAAAGATGATAAAGATAATTTCCATGACTTCAGGAATAGAGTTCTTAATTTATGCAATAAGTGACTTCCTATGAAAGGATGAACTATTGACGATTGGCTAATGAATTTACATTTTCTATAGACACAAATAACCTTTCTGTTTACGCAATGCAGTTACTTCTTCTTAAATTTTGAAATTCGGGGTGATCGATGTGAAGAATAAAACAATTGAATTAATTATGAAAAATTATTTTCCGGAATTGTCCGATTATTTGCGATTCAATCGTCATAAGTAAGAAGCGTAGCACATGAGTCACGACAAGGTTTAGTTATGAATATCAATTTCAACAATTTTCAGATTTTGCTTCTATTATTATTCTGTGTAGCCTGTTCTTTTTCTAAAGGCAAAAACACAAAACCATCGTCAGATACATTAGCTCTGATTACCGAGCGAGATCTGATTCCGGAAGGAAGTGCCTATGACCCGAGAAGCAAAAGGGTATTTATTAGCAGTATGTATAAGAGAAAAATTATTGCAATAGAACAAGGTGGAAAGTATTACAACTTTGTTGAAACAGGGGCTGATGATCTATGGAGTGTATTTGGTATGGAGGTAGATTCGGTAAGGAATAAGCTTTGGGTGATCAGTACCAAAGGAAAATCAATCCCTGCAACCCCGGCAATTTTAGATGACAGTTGGCAGTCGAGACTATATTGTTATGACTTAGCCGGCAAGAAGTTAGTTGGAATTTATGAAGCGCACCTAAAGGGTAAAGAAGAATTGGGTTTCAATGATCTTACAGTCGCCAAAAATGGTGATGTGTATATCACAGAATCCATTAGCAGCAAAATTTATGTTCTTAAAAATGGAGCTTCTGTAATTGTAGAATTTGTACAACCTGGTTCATCTACTTTTCTAAACGGGATTACCCTATCCAATGACAGTGAAACACTTTTTGTGTCAAGCACGGAAGGGTTACTAAAAATAGACGTAGCTACAAAAAGCTATGAAATACTGCAAAGTGAATTCACAACCACACCCCAACCAATTGATGGCTTGGCCTTCTTTAACAACAGCCTGATTGCTCATCAGGGGGCTATGATCAGACGACTTTATCTTGATGATACTTTAGATTCAATTGTAAGCCAGGAGGTTGTTGATGACCATTGTTTAAATAGTTCGACAACAGGAGAAATTGGAGAAGACGGATGGTATTACTACATAGCTAATTCGCAAATCAGATCAGGTGTTGATTATAAGAAAAAACGAGTCAAACCCCTCGACAGTTTACAGGATGTACTTATCAAACGAAGAAAACTGAACCAAATCAATAAAAACTCACTCACGGTTTATCTAGCAAAATCAACACATAACTGATGCGACAAATTTACTTTTTAATTTACCTGCTCTTCTCAATCAATGCATTCGGGCAAACGTCCAATACGTTATCTTCAACTGAGAAAGTATATGGACTTTCAAAATTTTGGCAAGAGGTAAACTACAATTTTATCTATCTCAGTAAAGTAGATCGAAAAAAGTGGGATAGCACGTATGTAGCCTTGATTGAAAAGGTACAGCAAACAAAAGATGACTACGAATATTATCGGCTGCTAAAGCGATTTTGTGCCATGCTGAAAGACGGCCATACCAACATTGACTTTCCGAGTCAGGTGCAATCCAAACTTATGAAGACCACGTTTGGGGAATACAGAATATTTGTGGAAAACATTCAGCACAAGGCGATTGTAACGCAGGTAAATCCATCAAAAGAGAAGGTTATTCCACCCGGAAGCGAGATACTGGAAGTCAACGGTCAAAGTACGCGAGAATATATAAAGCAATTTGTTGCGCCCTACATTTCATCATCCACCGGTCACGTGTTGGAAGACATGGCAACTCAAGATATGCTGCAAGGTCTCGAAGGCGAAAGTTATTTGTTGAAAATAAAAAGACCCAATGGTGAGATTGTTGAGTTAACAGTAACACATTCGCGCTCCTCTGAAATTGACCTGTATCCTGGTTTATCTAAACCGACCAGTCTTTTGGAATTTAAATGGATGGAGAATAAAATCGCGTACGTTGCTTTGAACTCATTTCAGGATCAGGCTATTGATTCAATGTTCGAAGCTCACCTTCCTGAACTCTATAAGGCAGAAGGATTGATTATTGATTTGCGCAGAAATGGCGGTGGAAACGGGCAATACGGTTTGGACATTCTGAAGCACCTCATTCCCGGCAAGAAAGTTTTAGGCGCGAAAAGCCAAACCCGTAATCACATCGCTACCTACAAAGCTTGGGGAGAGATGGTGAATCCGCAAGACACGGCAAGCAATGCTGAGTATAAGAAAGCGTACTTAAACTATATTGACAAATACTATTTCGATTTTCCGAATTCGTCAAAAAGTACAAAGACACATCACAAAAAAATCATAGTACCAACTATTGTTGTGGTCGGACATCATACAGCTTCTGCGGCTGAGGATTTTTTGATTTATGCAAATGGACAACGACACTTCACCACTTTAGGTGCTCCTACTTTTGGTAGTACGGGGCAGCCGTTCTATTTCATGTTGCCCGGTGGAGCGCAGGCACGGGTTTGTACTAAGCGCGATACATATCCAAATGGGAAGGAGTTTGTGGGGGTAGGGATTATTCCCGACTTGATAGTTGAGCGGACGATTTCTGATTTTTTGAATGGTATAGATCCTGAACTTGAAAAAGCAGCCCAAGTATTACGGGGTAAGATTAAGTAACATGATTGCTTTATGTACTGGCTGGTTTAGATTTTTAATTTCAACTAAAGTACAAATATATGCGCACGCTGATGCTTTTTTCGTTGATGGTTATCCCTGTAATTATTTATAGTCAAGATAGGTTTGCAAATACGCTCACTTTCTCGGATAGCCTCGGTTCACCCAAGGCTGATTTAAGTTCACTACGCTGGATTGAAGGCCATTGGAGAGGAGTAGCATTTGGCGGAATAACGGAAGAAGTATGGAGTCCACCGCTGGGTGGCTCCATGATGTGTGCATTTAAATTGGTGGTCAATGGTAACGTTAAATTCTACGAACTCGCCACTATCTCGGAAGAGAATAGTACCCTTATTCTCAGACTAAAACATTTTAATTCAAACTTGAAAGGTTGGGAGGACAAAGATAAGACGATCGATTTTCGGTTGGTGAAAGTTACCGACAGCAAAATTTACTTTGATGAATTTACTATTGAACGTGTTGGTGCAAAGAAGATGAACATTTATGTAGTGATAGAAAGCGGAGGAAAAAGAGAAGAAGTGAAGTTTGCTTATACAAAAGTGAGGGGATAACCGGCTAACAATAATATAATCGCTCCTATGAAAAGAATAACTGTTTTCTCAATTCTAAGTGTAATCTGCGCTCTACTGTTTTCGTGCAAGGCTGACCACGGCTCTGAATTAGATGCTCTTAAAACGTTGCAAAAGAAGGAACAGTTAGCTCATCTATCTAACGATGTATTGCAATTTGATGAAATCTTTGGTGATACACTATATCAAGTAAAAAACGGAGAGGTATCCTACCTCACGAATGATCAAGTAACAACACGCTTCAGGAATTATTTCAGTAGTGTATCTTTTCTAAAATGGGAAGATGTTAAAGAACCAATGTATATCATTTCTGACGATGCAACCTTAGCCCACGTTCTTGTGCAAAAGCATGTGGAACTTATAGCCAATGCAGATTCCATAAGAGTCATTCAGAAAACAGATTTCGCCTGGACTGAATTGTGGAAAAAAAGGAAGGGGCAGTGGAAGTTGTATTCGATTACGTCCACGGATAAACTACATGAATAGGAACTACAGAAAGCCACTCTTAATCGGTAAATTATGAAAAAAACATTGCTACTCTGGATGCTAACTGCTTTTGTTTCGGCACAAGCACAAGATGCTATGAATTTAGTAAACGAGAGTATGAAGGCCTATGGAGGCGGGTCTTGGAATAAAATCAATTTCATAAAAACTCACTACTACTCTCATAATTACTGGTTGGAACAATCCGAAAATCCGGAGGGGCCATTCATTACAAGTTATGAGGATGTGTTTGAGATTAGGTCAATATCGGATACAAAACTTTACCAAAAGAAGGAATCAAAACATCTTCTAACGATCAAGCCAGATACATCTGAGTTGATTGTAAACAATGACTATGGCATGATGAGATATGGTTCTTTTGCCATGCCGTTTCAACCAACATCCGGATTCATGGATCGCTCCAAATCGTGGCTATACTACTGCCCCATTAAACTGTTACGCACAATCTCCGGCTCTGCTCTAACTCACAACGGGAAAGTAACACTTTCCGGTACTCCTCATCACGAAATTGTTTTCTCCTCCAAAGAACTATCGGGTAAGATTTTGATAAACGCAAACACCAGGTTACTTACGGAGGCGTACATTGAGTCTTATTGGCCAAGCGAATACTATTTTTCAATTTGGGGAAAGTTCCAAACCCGAATTCAATACTCTCTGTACTCGCTTCACAATGGAAGCAAGCTATATCCGCATCAATGGAATATTACGCAAAATGGCCAACCCTGGCAGCAAATAACATTTAGTCAAATCGAATTTTTAGAAAAAACCAATGAGGAAGTTTTCCACATCTCAAACGAGATCAAAACAAAAACTCAGGTGCCTGTAAAGGCAAATGACGTAAAACCTACGTTTGAAAAGATAAAAGAAGTTGCACAAGGCATCAAGTTGATTGAAGGAGCATGGAATACCGGATGGGTGGAGCAGGAAGATGGAATTGTGATTGTTGAAGCGCCTATTAGCTCCGGACATAGCAAAAGCATGATTGAAGAAATCAAAACTCGGTTTCCTAATAAACCGCTAAAGGGAGTGATAGTAACATCTGATGCCTGGCCACATCTAGGAGGTGCAAGAGAATACATGGCCGAAAACGTTCCGATTTTTACCAGCTATTTGAATGAAAATATATTGAATAAATTAGCTCGGGCCGATTATTCAATTCAGCCGGATTTATTTGACAAAAGAAAAAGCAAACCAATATTTAAGTGGATTCAAAGCCGAGTGACTATCAATGACAAAAACATTCCCCTAACTATCTATCCTGTAAATGGTGAAGGTGGAGAACGTATGGTGGTGGTTTATTTCCCCAGGCAGAAACTGCTGTATGCTTCTGACTTAATTCAATACCTTGATCCCTCACAAAAAATATTCTTCTTTCCTGAATACCTGAACGAGGTACGAGAGGTAATAAAGAAAAATAATTTAGATGTTGAGACTATTTATGCTATGCATCTGGAGCCAACGCCTTGGAAGGAAGTGACGAATTTTCTGGATAAATTGGAATAGGAACATTACTAATACCATAACTGAGGCATGTCATGCTTTGGTAGGCAATGTTTACTAGGTCGAAGCACACCACAAGAGAGTTGCGTTTTAACCAGACTGATGCGTGTTACGGATGGCCATTCGGTTGCAAACAGGACTTAAGACCAGAACCAAGACCAAGGACTTCAAAAATGGTATTATCCGACTTTCGAAAAGCCCCAAGCCCCAAGCCCCAAGTCC
>JABFSO010000390.1 GCA_013140555.1 Cyclobacteriaceae bacterium
TCCTTTACCTAAAGATCTACCTATGCAAAAGATAGTTACCCTCGCGCTGACATTGTGTGCAACCATCGGCATGGCACAACCACTTGTACCAGGCAATCACAAAGACAATGGATTTTCTTCCGAGCGGCTCGCACGCATCGATCAACTCTGCAACGACTATATTTCTAAAAACTATATTCCGGGTGCAGTAGTACTCATTGTGCGCAATGGCAAAATAGTTCATCACAAAGCGTATGGATACAGCGATGTGGAAACCAAAGCAGCCTTGAAGAAAGATGACATCTTCCGCATAGCATCACACACCAAAGCAATTACCAGCTTGGCCGTGATGATGCTCTTTGAGGAAGGTAAATTATTATTGGATGATCCCATCTCAAAATATATTCCTGAATTTAAGAATCCCAAAGTTTTGGGTTCCATCAATTGGAGCGACACCACATATTCTACGGTGCCTGCCAAAAGTGAAATCACCATTCGTCAATTGTTGACACACACATCAGGTTTAGACTATGCGGAAATCGGTAGTCAGGACTTTAAAGCCATCTATGCCAAATCAAAAATTCCAAGTGGCATTGGCATGCATTCTGCGAATCAATTGTTGGCAGATAAAATTAAATTGCTCGGTTCGCTTCCGCTGAAACATCATCCCGGTGAGCAATACACCTATGGACTAAACACCGATGTGCTTGGTTATTTAGTAGAAGTACTTTCAGGGAAGTCGCTCGATCAGTTTTTTAAGACACGCATCTTTCAACCGCTGGGGATGAACGACACGTATTTTTATTTGCCTTCTGAAAAACACAATCGGTTAGTGGCATTGCATCAGTCCAAAGCGGGCGCGTTGAAGCGAGTGGAAATACCGGCAGGGAAGGGACTCAACCCCAATTATCCCAACACGGCAGGCACCTATTTTTCCGGTGGTGCCGGACTCAGTTCTACCATCGAAGATTACGCAAAGTTTTTGCAACTGTTTTTAAACAACGGAGAATACAATGGCGTGCGCTTGGTAAGTCGCAAAACTATTGAGTTGATGCTGACGAATCAAACACAGCCACCCATTACGGTGCAGTTTGGTTTAGGATTTGGTTTAGAAACAGCCACCAACGATTATCAATCAATTTATTCACTTGGTTCGTTTTCGTGGGGCGGTGCATTTAATACCGCTTATTGGGCCGATCCGAAGGAAAAATTAATCGGGCTGATCTACACGAACATGTATGCAACTAATACCTATCAGGTGAACGATAAGTTTAAAGTGCTCACGTATCAGGCAATTGTGGATTGAAAGGGAAAAGCAGAGTTAATAGAAAAACTGCTCTTTTACGATGAAGCTATCTAAAACTTCATAAACAATAATTTCGTCCAGCACTACTTTTTGGTTGTTGACAAATTCTACTTCTGTATACATCCGAATGCTAAAATGATGCTTGCTTACAGTAGGATCGGATACTTCAAAACGTATCCATTCTTTGATTCCCCTCAGGAATCGTTTTTCTTTGAGAATGATGTTTTCTTTTCCTTGAACTGATCTTTCTTTGAATTTTTCAGGTTCTTGGGCAATGGCATTGGGAGAGAATAATTGTTCTTGCGCTTCCACAAACTTCTTTTCTCGCAGCAGCGCTACGAGTTGATTTGCTAAGTCAGTAAGGTCTTTCATATTCTTTCTTTATGGATTTACAACCACACCGTCTTTAAATGATATTTTTCCATCCGTTGCTATGTTAGAGCCATAATCAATGGTGAATGATTTCGGATTCACATTGGGTAGTAAGATGTTTTTATAGAATACGTGTTGTTTGTCTTTGGAATAAAACTCGCTGACCACTTCAAATGAGGTTGCATCCGCATTCGCGATCAACTCCTTTTCGTAATACACAGCATTTTGATCCTTCATAAAATCACGATCAATAATTTGCAAGCTATTCACATCCACTGCCGACATCAACTTCCCATCGCTCACCAATTGGGTATTGACGATAATATTGCGCTCGTCAACCACTTGAATAGTGTCGATCGCATCAAATGAAAGCATCACAAAATCGGTTTTCCAATTCGACAGCAACACCGCGTTTCCCATGCGGGCGTAGTTGCGGTTGATCGCTATGGGTGTATCTGTTGGTTTTTGATTGAGTCGAATTACGTGTGTGTGGTCTTCTGCGGTGCCAGAGCCGCTCTGATAATTAGTAACGATGCTATACAGCGACAGCGAATCATAAGCCAATGTTTCGTTGATCCGTGAAAATGTTTTTCCATCGGCATCTATCCTTTTACCATATAAGAAAACCGATTGATGGTCGCGATGCCACTTCTGTCCGCTCGTTTCGTTGGGTAATGAATCGGGTTGATAGGTTTTAGGATCAGCTCCGGCTACAACAGTAAGTTCACCTCCAAAGCTGCGAAAATAATATACATGGTTAACATCTTTTGCGATTCCATCATCATCAATTACAAATGTGGCATAGTCCACCGATTGTTTAATTCCTTTCCAGAAGATGGCTTCTTTATCTTTCCCAAATTCACGATTGAGAACCGTAAAGGTGGTGGGATCGGCATCGGTTATGGTATAACCAAGTTCAAACCAATTGCCCATGGGCGAGTAGATGATTTTGTTTTTCCAGGCATGGTGATAATACGAATCAGAGGCAGCCAGATTAACAGGCTTGCCAATTCGGTAAAAGAAAAGAAAAACGGAAACGATAATAAAGATTCCGAATAAGGCGATGATGAGCATGAAGATTTTCAAGAGAGGGGATTAGTGACTGCAAGTACACCTTTTTTAGTGAAAACTCCATCACTTATCTGCAACGTTAAAGACTCGATAGAAAATGTTTATGATTAAACCCTCCGACTTCCGGTCGCTTACTTCTATCGAATTTATCATTTCACGTACTCAAGGGCTTTCAGACAATGATTACTTCTGAGCGGCAGGCGATGTTTTGGAAGCGGTTTATTTTACAGCTTGAATGTTTTCGGTTACTTCATTTGTACTGTAATCGAATTAAAATAGATAGTAGTCGTGCTCTCAAATCCGGAGTCGGTGCCAACAATTACCCATAATTCGCCATTGGGATTAGAAGCAACCCTTAAAGAGTTAGACATCCGCAGTGTTTTTAGTATGTATTCATTTTTGGTTGTTCCGTTTGCAAAGTTCCCAATCAGCTTCATATCTTTTCCTTCTTGCCCTTGATTACCTTTGTCGAGATTCATTCTGTAATGATTGTCAGAGTTATCCAACACTTTGGCGGGCTCGCTTGCGTAGGCACCCGCTTTTATATAAACACTTTCGCCTGGAGCTCCACCTACGCCAATACTGCTATTGGCAGCATTGGTAGCTATTTCCATTTCAATTTGTACTTCATAGTCCCGATTGGGAGCTAGACCTGTAATTTTTTTCGTCACAAACATGAACAGATCATCGCTATGATTATTTCCGGATAGCATAAGCGCACCATCTAAGGTATTCAGTGGAGTGGGCAAATGCGCGTAACCGAAATCAAATTCATAAAGAGTATCAACATTCGGATCGTTGGGATAATCGGCAAAGCCATTCACCCAACCTTCGGTATTGTCGCTAAAATTAAATTTTGTGAGTACCGGTATAGGCGATTCATCGCTTTTGCAACATTGCATAATTGATGCGAGTACAATACTGAAATAGAAGAGGGTTCTTTTCATATGTTTTTGATGTTTACTATACTGACTACACAACAGCAGGAGCCAAAAAATCATACCAATGGGTGTAGATATTTCTTATAGGTCATTTCCTGTTGATGGTGTAATCAGTCAAATATCAAGTGATTATAGCATTAGTACTTTTTTGTGCTTGCAAGTAACACCTGAAGTAAATTGGAAATTTTGTTAGTTAAATTGATTTATATCATTTTATTAGAGCCGGCACTTTAGCTACTTGAGGCAATTGTATTAAATTTTAACCTATGCAGGAATACTCAAGACGCAAAAGCGCGAGCTATTTAAACCTAGTGCGTGAGTTGCCACTTCATAAAGTAACTGTTAACGCAAAGACATGGACTTATATCAAAACCGGCAATGGGGAGTCGGCAATTTTATTTATCAGAGGTATGGGAGCGAATAGTGATATTTGGTGGCAACAAATGGCAGCTTTTGATATGCGCTATCAAGTTGTGTCCATTGATTATCCGTATGAAGAGGATAGCCAGTTTTTAGCGGATGGTATCAATCTTATATTAAGCAAATTGAAAATAGCAAAGATTAATATCGTTGCTAATTCGTATGGAGGATGTTTAGCGCAATGGTTTGCCGAAAAGTATCCGGAACGTGTACGAAGTTTAGTTTTAGCAAATACGTATCTACCGTGTTACGATGTTGTTAGCAAGTATAATAAGTTGTTGAGCATTTTGAATTACATACCCAATTGGGTAATGGTTAAAGTTTTCAATAAGATTAATGCAGATGCCATGAAGCGGGAGCTACGAAATTGGCACGTGGCTACGTATATGGAAAATAAATCAGCTAGAAGTGTAAATAAAAAAGAACTTTTGGCGGTGTCAACTTCGTTGAAGCTGGCACCTGATTTCAAGGCGTTTCTTTTGAAAGATATCCCGATCTTAATAATTAATTCGCTGGATGATCGAATCTTGGAAGATATCTATAGATCTAAAATTATTGCGGCATATCCATCCGCTGGTACACATACTTTCAAATATGGCGGACACTTTCCTTATTTGGTGAACCCAAGCGAATTCAATGAGGCGATAGGCGATTTTATGCACAAAGTAGAATCCGTAAAGAGCCAACTACCTATGGATCCAACAAATAACCCACTGAGCCCGGTAATGCAACACTAGTTTAGAAGAATATTTTTAGGGAAATCTAGCAGCTTGAAGTGTGTGGTGAATTGAGGTCATTAGATGTTATCGTCTATTCATGCTTGATCACATTTGATTGCATTGTTTAGAATGATTAGGGATTGCGAGCGATGCGGTCGTTTGGGAAAGTTTTTACGATAATATTCTGGGGGATTGGGATTGGTATAACGATAAGTCGGGCATTTTTTTAGCGATCTGCAGCTTGCAATAGATAAAAGAAGAATTAGAGAAAGAGCAAAGCTCGCTTTTCGATAGTACATACAAATTTGAATAATAAAAACAATTCAAAAGTATGTACAAGTAGTTAGTAACTATTTGACGTAAGTCAATAAATAAAATAAATAAAGATCACTGGAATACAACTTCATTTTGAAGAACCTCCGATTGTAATTCATATTTGCCACCCCATTCGGCCATTTGTTTCATGACGGGCAAAAGATTTAGTCCTTCATCGGTTAGAGAGTATTCTACTTTGGGTGGTGTTTTTTCACACACTACTCTGTTTACGATTCCGGATTGCTCCAATTCTCGTAGAACTTGTGTTAGCATTTTATCATTTATGCCATAGAGGATTTTTTTTATCTCACCATATCGCTTAGCGCCATCACGTAGATTCCAAAACACTAAACTCTTCCAGCGACCACCTATAACAGAAAGCGTAAGATCAACTGGGCAATAATAGATGGTTCCATCTAATTTATATCTTTTCATTTTATCGGGGAATTATCATTCGAATTTAATTTATTCAGATGCACTTACCAAATCTTTAGTGCTTACTTTTTGGTAAGTGTATTGCTTTTGTAGTTGGATGGAAACAGCTTGCATCAAAATAAGAGATATTGAAAATTATGAGAGCAGTGTTATACGGAAGTTATGGAGGAGTAGAAGTAATGCAATGGGGTAATATTCCTTTACCTAAGCCTGGGCATCATCAAATTTTAGTTCGAACGATAGCAACTTCATTGAATCCTGTAGATTGGAGAATTAGAAATGGCGAAATGCAGTTAATGGTGAACAACAAGTTCCCAAAAGGTATCGGATTAGATTTTGCAGGTATAGTAGAAGCAGTCGGTAAAGATGTAAGCCGTTTTAACGTAGGTGATGAAGTGTTCGGTTTATTATCTTATCAAAACGCAGGGAGTATAGCTGAATATGTTATTGCTGATGAAAAGTTGACAACTAAAAAACCGATAGGCATTAGCTTTGAAGAAGCGGCATCTTTACCCATGGCAGGTGTTGCCAGTTTAACAGCCCTGATCGATAAAGGTAAAATAAGCGGCAACATGAATGTACTTATTAACGGCTGCACAGGAGGCGTTGGCCAATTGGCTGTAATGATCGCAAAAAATGCCGGTGCACACGTAACCGGCACTTGTAGCACGCAAGCGAAAGAGAAAGCCAAACAACTGGGTGTAGATATAGTGATTGACTTTACCAAAGATAATGTGCTTGAGATGGAACAAGCATTCGATTTAATTTTTGATACCGCTGGAAACCTTAGTTACAACAACTGCAAAAGCATTTTAAAATCACAAGGCGTTTTTCTGGAGCTTAATATTACGATTAGTAATCTATTTTTTGGGTGGTATAATAATATGTTTTCATCCAAGAAGGTGAGATCAATAATTGCCAAACCATCTTTAGATAAAATAGTGTTGTTAGGAAACTTAGCAAGCAAGGGAAAATTAAAACCCATCATTGGTAAGCAATACATGCTGAAAGATGCATTAGAAGCATACAAGAATGTAGAGAATGGTGAAAAGAATATTGGTAAAACGATTGTTGTTAATAGCATGTAGATATGACTCCATCGATCAATAAAAAAATAGCTTTGACTCTTTCCAGTGCAATTGCCAAAGGGCAGTGGGATTTAGTAGATAATCTGCTCGTTCCGGATTTCACGTATGTGAGTGATGGCCAATTGCCATTAAATAAAGAACAATACATTTATTTTATGAGAAATGTATTATGCGCAGCCATGACAGATATGGAGATGAGGTTTTTGCATGTTATTGAGGAAGATAATTTGGTGGCCGTTTTATATACCAATGAAATGACGCACACGGGCCCGTTTATGGGCGTGCCACCTACCGGGAAAAGAGTTGTTGCTACAGGGCAATTCATACGGCAAGTAGAAGAAGGGAGAATCGTAGCTGAATGGCAAACCACCAATGCCATGGGCTTACTCGCGCAATTAGGCATTCATCCAAAACCAAACGATCAATAAATTTTGATTATGACCACTTTAAATAACTTAATATGAAAAGGATAAAACTACTACTAACTACGATTGCAATTTTTATGTTAGGCTTTGCTGCATCTGCTCAAAAGCCTGGAGTATTAATTGTTAAGGAATGGCGCAACCAATACACATCACCAAGCGATATCGAGACAGTAAACGCGGCCATGGCTGTGTCGGAATCAATTCTTAAAGCAAATTGGGCTAGACTTGATAGCCTTTTAGATGATGGTTACACGTATACAGGTGATGGTTTTGTTTTTACGAAGGATCAATACATAGGCTTTATGCAAGAGATGCGATCTGCATTTTCTGATTTTGAAATGACATTGGAAAAAGCAGTTGTTACTGGCGATTTGGTGTCTATTCAATTTGTGTCAAAAGCGGCTAATACCGGAAAGTTCATGGGGGCTCCGGCTACTAAAAAACACCTGGAGGTAAATGGAATTTTTATGCGGAAGGTGAAAGATGGAAAAATTTTACAAGAATGGCAGACTACCGATTTACTGGGAACTATGAAACAAATTGGAGGTGGCGCTTTATTCTTTTACGCTGTCTTTGTTGGAGGTTTTAATGCAAAGCAAAAACCCCCCGTACGAAAACCAAATGACTTTCTAAATATCAAAGGAAACGTAGATGCCTTCGATAAAATGAGTTCTAAAGCAAAGAAACGCTACCTCAAAACATATTACCGAAATAGGCTGAAGAAAACTAAATAGCGTTGATTAATTGATGTACATCAATGCAAATGTTAAATACTATAACTTCTTTTGTGCATGTAATAATATTAATTTATTCGACTGCTGATGGATTGATATTTATTGCTCTTCTGCTTAATGGGATTGGGGGATCTAGTTAGGCAAAACCCTTCGCAAGAAGGGTTTCTTTTTTTTAAGTCCCTCATCCTTCTACATCATCCAATTGGTTTGATTCGATATTATCTTAATTACTTGACATAAGTCAATTGACTTGTTGCGATTTTTTTTCCAAATTGAAGGTTAACCATTTATATCAATAATAACGAAATAAAAATAGCACGCTCCTCACCCTAAACCCCTCTACAATGGACGACCGAATAGCCCCCATAGTGTTTGCCATGCGTCAGTTTAACCCCATGCTGACAGACGAAGAAGTTAAAATGGTAACCGATCAACTGGTTCTTAAATCATATAAAAAGAATGATTATTTCATCAGAGAAGGTCAAGTCCCGAAGGAAATAGGTTTTTGCGTGAAAGGAGCGTTCCGGCAGTTTTCTCGAAAGCAGGACAAAGAAGTGAATTGTAATTTTATGCTTGAATATGATTTTCTTGTAGCGTATGCATCTATGCTACGGCATGAACCTTCCCGCTACTACATTCAAGCATTAGAGGATTGTGAAAT
>JABFSO010000346.1 GCA_013140555.1 Cyclobacteriaceae bacterium
GTTGCCGTTGTTCGCCAAAGCCTTTTCAAATTCTTTCTAACACTCTTTCGATCCACCATTGCGCTAAACGCGCCCTAATTTTCTACCACTTCTGTTTTTTTAAGTGTTGGCTTTGAGCCGATGCAATCTTCATTTTCACTTAGTTTTTTCATTTAAATTTTATTTTCATATGCGTAACAAAGGAGTCGTAGTTGTACTCACCATTCTCATCACCCTGTTGTGTTTGTATTACCTGTCGTTTACATGGGTATCGCGCAACATTCAAAAAGATGCCATTGCTCAGGCAACAGATAAAGCCGGCAATTTGAATCTTACCAAAAAACAGAACTATCTCGATTCATTGTGGAACAAACCCGTTTATAATTTATTCGGTGGAGAGTACACTTATAAAGAAGTAAAAGAAAGCGAGTTGAACCTTGGTCTTGACTTACAAGGTGGTATGCACGTGGTGCTAGAGATCTCCCCGATCGATATCATTCGTGGATTAAGTGGCAACAGCCAAGATCCAATTTTCATTGCTGCGTTGCAGAAGGCTAACGAATTGCAAAAAACAACCGACAGCAAATTCAGCGCCTTGTTCTTCAAAGCATTTAAAGAAGCAAATCCTGATAAATCACTAGCCTCTTTATTCACATCATCTTCTAACAAAGATCGCGTGAAGCTAACCGATAGCGATGCCGATGTAATGAAGTTTTTGGATAAGGAAATCGAAGAAGCCATTGATCGCTCTTTCACCATCTTAAAAACACGTATCGACCAATTCGGAACTTCACAGCCAAACATTCAGCGCTTACAAGGAACCGGAAGAATTCAAATTGAAATTCCGGGTGCCGATAACCCACAGCGCGTGCGCAAATTATTGCAAGGTGTAGCGAGACTTGAGTTTTGGGAAATTGTTGAGCCTACCTACGATCCGCAATTGGGTCAGGCGTTAGGTGCTATCAATCAAATGTTGTTGAAAGAACAAAATGACTTAAAGGCAGCAAAAACTGCTGCAACAGCTCCTACAGAAACCAAGTCTCCCTCTGACACTACCAAGTCTTCTGCCTTGGAAGAAGCGTTGAGTTCTGCTTCAAAAGACAGCACCCGCACCTCAGCTTTAGATTCGTTGCGTGCAGCCAGTTCATCTCCTTTGTTTGCTTTATCTAATCAAAGCATTCCATTCTACTATGAATTAAAAGACACCTCTACTATCAACAAAATTTTGAAGCGTGAGGATGTACGCGCTATGCTGCCACGCAATGTTGGCTTTTTCTGGGATGTAAAATCAAATCCAGAAGTAACAAAAGGAATCGATGATATTCAACTCAACTTTGTAAGCATTCCAAGAAATGGCAAACCATTATTGACCGGTGAGATCATCAACAACGCGCGTTTAGATTCAGATCAATTCGGTCGCCCAGCTGTGAGTATGACTATGAACACAGAAGGTGCGAAGAAGTGGGCCAAAATCACGAAGGCAGCAGCAGCAAAGCAACCTCAAGGAAGAATTGCCATTGTATTGGATAATTATGTGTACACTGCGCCTACTGTAAATGGCGAAATTCCAAATGGTAACTCACAAATCAGTGGATCATTCACCAATGAAGAAGCAAAAGATTTGGCGAGCGTGTTGAAGGCAGGTTCATTGCCTGCACCAACTAAGATTGTTGAGCAAGCAATCGTTGGTCCTACATTGGGCCAGGTAGCACAAAGCCAAGGCCTCATCTCCATGGCCTGCGGTTTGGCATTAGTTGTTTTGTTCATGGTGGTGTATTATTCAAAAGGAGGTTGGGTAGCCAACATTGCGTTGTTATTCAACGTGTTTTTCATTTTAGGAATTTTAGCCCAATTGAATGCTGCTCTTACCCTACCGGGTATTGCAGGTATCGTTTTGACGATGGGTATGGCGGTTGATGCGAACGTGTTGATCTACGAGCGCATCAAAGAAGAATTGGCGATTGGAAGAAAATTACGTGACGCCATCAAGTTAGGATTTGATCGTGCGTTCATGACCATCTTCGACTCCAACTTAACTACACTCTTCACAGCCGCTGCTTTGTATATTTTAGGTCAAGGTCCTATCAAAGGATTTGCAATCACCTTGATTATCGGTATTAGCTGTTCATTCTTCACCGCTGTTTATATTTCTCGCTTAGTAGTAGAATGGATGGTGCGCAAAGGAGACGATGCAAAAGTTTCATTCGAAACTCCAATTTCGCAACTGATTAAAAAGCGCAAAGAATACAATTTCATTGGCAATCGTAAGAAGGCCTATATTTTCTCTGCTTCATTTATCGTAGCGGGAATGATATTGGTGGCTGTGCAAGGCCTCAACTTTGGTGTTGATTTTAAAGGAGGTCGCTCATACATCGTGTCTTTCAACAAGCCAGTAGAAGCTACAGCCATGCGTACTTCGTTGGCAGAAAGTTTTGCCAACTCTGGTACAGAGGTGAAAAACTACGGAGGAAACAATGTCGTGAAAGTTACTACTTCTTATTTAATTGAAGATGAATCAGACGGTGCAGATGATAAGGTAAAAGATGCATTGGTAGCGGGTGTTAC
>JABFSO010000398.1 GCA_013140555.1 Cyclobacteriaceae bacterium
ACCAATTCCTGCAACTGCACGATCGCTTCCAATCGGTAGTTGTTATTCCAGTATTTGTCTTTCAATGAATCGGGAGGGAACACGCGAGAGTCACCACCAATTACTTGTCGCGCTATTTGCAATCCCCACGGGTTATTTAACAACCATGCATTGCCATCATTGATTTCAATATTCGGTGACATGTTGATCATCGCGTAAACATCTTGCGGATATTCAGCAGCCAACATAATTGACATGGTGCCTCCGGTGGAAGTGCTCATCAAAATAACTTTATCTCCGAGCGCTTTGCCAATGGCCAACGCTTCTTTGCTGCTCGCCCACCATCGATCGGGTGAAAAATACTGAAGCTGATTGGTTGTATCTACTCCATGATCGGCCATGCGTGCCAAATATAAGTTGCATCCAAACTTCTTTGCGAATGATTTATGAATCGGGTCACCTTCTTCTTGACTAGCAGAAAAACCATGAATGTACACCACACTATACGGTGTTTTCTTTTTGGAACTGTCAGCCCAAATAATGCGTGCTTCATTATCCGGTTTTAGTTGATGCTTGCTTTCTTGCAATGCCACATACTTTTCCAACTCCTCTGCATTTTGTGGCACAGTTGGCATGGCAGGATCGTAGACAGGCTTGGCAGGTGTTGGGCCCATAAAATAAATGGCCACTAACAAAATCACCGGAAAGGTGAAGTACATGATCTTCTTATTCATGATAATTGGATTACAATTTTAATGATTCGAAGATACAAGATTCCTTCGGTTTTCGTTCTAGAGATATATTGAGTATTATTGAATGGTGAAATCACCAAACGATGGCCAATCGATTTGCCTTAGTAATCGAATCACTAAAAAATGAATTATGAATAATCAAGCTCCATCAAATGCCTTTATCGCAGCCTCATGGATCGCCTTACTTGCTGGTATGACATCGTACCTTATTGGCTTATGGAATGCCGAAATGCTGCTCAATGAAAAGGGATACTACTTTACCATTCTCATGTACGGACTTTTCTCAGCTGTTTCTCTGCAAAAAGTAGTGCGCGACCAAATGGAAGGCATTCCGGTGACGAACATTTACTACGGACTTTCATGGTTCTCCACCATTCTGGCGATTGTATTATTGATTGTCGGTTTGTGGAATGCCACGCTCACACTCAGTGAAAAAGGATTTTACGCCATGTCGTTTATGCTGAGTTTATTTGCCGCCATTGCCGTTCAAAAAAATACCCGCGATGCTGCGAAGGCGAATAGCAATAATCCTTCCTGATAAAGTAAATCACATTAAAGCAAAGAAGCCCGGCCGGTTAAGCTGGGCTTCTTCTTTTGGCAGGAACCACCAATCTATTTTTTTGGCAGCCCGCTTTGGTTGAACCTCACCCCATCTGAGCTAATGCTGCGTGATGATTCACTGAGCCCCTCTCCGCAGGGAGAGGGGAGCATAAATACTGCGACCGATACGATCTAAGTTGCCATATGGTGATGTAGCATCTCCCCTCTCCTGCGGAGAGGGGTACTAAAAAATTTCAGAAGCACTTCCTCCGATGGGGTGAGGTTAGCCGATAAAACAAAGAAGCCCGGCCGGTTAAGCTGGGCTTATTTTTTCACCTAAAAAAATCCCGACCAGAACGCTGAAAAAAATAAAAACAGCAATTCAAAAGTCTGGTCTTAAGAAGGCACTCCGGTATCGGCAAAAAATATTTACCACCAACAACCACTACGAATGGAGTAAAACCAGTCATACCGGATGTGCCATGCCTTTTCAGTTATCCGTTAATTGTTATTCGTTAATTGCAATCCGAGGCCAATTAACTTTTAACTATCAACTTTTAACTATTAACTACTCCCTAGTCTACATTATCATGCAAAAACTTATTGTTACCCAACAAGTTGTTGTCGTCATTTAAGTTGTAGCGCGAAATAAATTGCTCCGATGAGTGGGGCACATTGTCCATCTTCACGCCTCTGCGCAAGTAAGCCGGCAGCGTCCACTTCTCGTTGAACTCTTCTTTCGTCATCTCTTGCTTGCGTGCAGCCTTCAGCTTCTCTCTGCGCTCGCGTGCTTGTTGCTCTAAGCGTTCGCGTGTTCTGCGTACCTCCATCAAGCCATCGTCATTGATCACCTGATCAGCAGAAACTTCTCTGCCAATCTGAAACTCATCATCTTCGGCAAACAAACCATTCTCGCCTTCTTCATCATCGATGGAATTAGAATTGGTAGTCTCCGTTTTATCAAACAATGTGAATGTGTAAGCTCGCTCTTCACGCTTTGGCTCTTCTTTCTCCGGTGTCTCTTCTTTGATCGGTGTCTTCAACACAGGGCGCTCCATCGGTTGTTGCACTGGGCGCTCTTGTGGTTGATCAACTGGCATCATCGGTTTCTCCTCAATCTTATTCACTTCACCTTTCACCTTCAGTTCCAAATCACCACCGCGTTGGTTGACTGAATTATCTACCGAGTCAAATAATGAAATCTGCGTGCGATCTAACTCATGCACTTTCTTCTCTTCCTTCTTCACGACTTTTGTCTCTGTTACAAACCCGGTAGCAATCACCGTCACGCGAATGCGATCGCCCAATGCTGAGTCAACACCGTGACCGAAAATTACTTCGGCATCATCGCCCGCTTGTTGTTGAATGTATTCTGTGATAGTCGTGAGTTCGTCCATTTGCAATTCAGCTTCCTCACCGGAGATAATCGAAAGCAAAATTTTCTTCGACCCCATGATGTCGTGGTTATCCAACAGCGGAGAAGCCAACGCTTGTTGTGCCGCTTTGATCGCGCGCGTATCGCCACGCGTTTCGGCCGTACCCATCACGGCTGCACCTGCATTCAACATCACCGTGCGCACATCTTGAAAGTCCACGTTCACATATCCCGCCAAGGTGATAATCTCAGCGATGCCTTTCGCGGCAGTCGTCAACACGTTATCCGCTTCGCCAAATGCCTGGCCGATGGATAAGTTGCCATAGATTTCGCGCAGCTTGTCGTTGAGAATCACCAGCACCGTGTCGCAGCTCGCGCGAAATGCTTCAATTCCTAAGTCTGCTTGTGCCAATTTTTTCTTCCCTTCAAAGGAGAAAGGAAGTGTGACAATGCCCACCGTTAAGATGTCCATGTCCTTGGCTATTTTAGCTATGACAGGGGCAGCACCTGTACCGGTGCCACCACCCATCCCCGCAGTTACAAAAACCATTTTAGTACCGGCCAGCATCTCACGAATCTGGTCTTTACTTTCAAGCGCAGCTGCACGCCCCACTTCAGGGTTCGCACCGCAGCCAAGTCCCTCCGTCAGGTTTACACCCAACTGAAGTTTATAAGGCACCGGGCTGCTGTTCAGCGCTTGCAAATCTGTATTCGCCACCACAAACTCGACATCTTTGATGCCTTGCCGAAACATGTGGTTGACTGCATTGCTACCTCCGCCACCAACGCCAATCACTTTGATGATCGACTTGTGGTGTTTGGGGAGATCAAATTTGTATCCGTTTATTGGTTCAAACATGATGTTGGTTATTTAGTGGTTGTTCTTTGTTATGTGTGTTATCAAAATACTCGTTCTCTTTTTTTTTGGCGGCAGCCGGGCTTTCCGCTACAAGTCCTCCCCCGCCAGTTTTCTTTGGCGTATCGGGGATGCGGGCTTTTCGCTTCAATCCCTGCCGCAGTGCGCACTCATTTACTCATCTCATCTTTCATCCGAAGCAACTTCATTTTCAAATTTTCAAATCATCCAATTTTCAAATCAAATTCATTTTCAAATTTTCAAATCATCAAATTTTCAAATTAATACTCGTTCTTATCACTCAAGTCATCAATCAACAAGCCCTTCGTCTTATTTAAGATGTTCGAGAAAAAGTCAGAAGCCGGATTTGGTTTTTCTTTCTTCACCTTCACTACCTTCTGGTTTTCCTTCGCTTCCTTGTAGCGTTCTTCGCGCTCATCCAACGAACGGAATCCGGAGAGAACCAATCCGACTGCAGTAGCATACATCGGACTCTTCACTACTTCCAGTTTGCTTTTTCCCAAGTGTTCATTCGGGTAACCGATGCGTGCATCCATACCTGTCATGTATTCTACCAACTGCTTCAATGAATTCAGTTGCGAACCACCCCCCGTAATCACGATACCACCAGCGAGACGATTCTCATAACCGGAGCTGATGATTTCTGCATGCGCCATTTCAATTACTTCTTCCATGCGCGCCTGAATGATGTTCGAAAGATTCTTCACCGAAATTTCTTTCGCTGTTCTATTGCGAATGCCGGGAATCGAAACAATCTCATTCGGGCTTGCCTCTTCTGCAATCGCCTTGCCGAAGCGAGTCTTCAACTGTTCGGCTTGCTTGGCCATCACCATCAAGCCATGCTGAATATCGGTTGTCAAGATATTTCCTCCGAAAGGAATCACAGCCGTATGGCGAATGATGCTATCGTGGAAGATCGCGATGTCCGTAGTGCCACCACCGATATCAATCAAACAAACACCGGCTTCTTTTTCTTCCTCACTCAACACCGCAATGCTGCTGGCGAGTGGTTCCAAAATCAAATCCTGAATTTCCAATCCCGCTCTGCGCACACACTTGTTGATGTTGTTGATCGCGCTGGTCTGAGCCGTGATGATGTGGAAGTCTGCTTCCAGCTTCACGCCACTCATACCTACCGGATCTTTGATGCCTTCTTCGTAATCCACTGTGTAATCTTGTGGCATCACGTGAATGATCTCGCTGCCAGGTGGAATCACAATGCGATACATATCTTCCGTCAGACGATTCACATCTTCAATGCTCACCTCATCTTCCTTCGAAATGCGCGTGATGCTGCCGTGGTGTATCGAGCTGCGAATGTGTTGCCCGGCAATACCCACGTTCACCACACCAATGTCGATGCCGCTCATATCACTGGCTTCTTTCACGGCTTTCTCAATGGCGAATACGGTTTTATCTATGTTCGTTACAATTCCCTTAATCACTCCTTCCGATTCGGCCTTGCCCATTCCCAATACCTCCAACTTGCCAAATTCATTCTGGCGGCCAACAATCGCACATATCTTCGTTGTGCCGATGTCCAGACCTACTACTATTTTCTCGTGTTCCATGGTGTTCTTTATGTTTAGTGGTTGTTTACAATCTCTTTACTTTTTAGAAGTCAGAATACAGAAGTCAGAAGTCAGAATTCGTATTATGCCTCTTTATTACTATTTACATTCTTATTTCGTTTTTCTGTTTTCAATTCTTTTTTTCATTCCGCCACTACCTGCCCTTCGTATTCCAAATTCACGCGCTCGTAGCGAGTCCAGCCGCGTGTGGGTAAAATCTCTTTATAGAAAACCATCAGCTTCTTAAACTTCACTTCTAAATTCTCCGGCTTTCCAAACTCCACCAACTGCCCTGTTACCTGTGGGTAAATGATTACTTTACCATTCTTCTGAATATCCAATTGAGCTACCTGTGCTTTCCAAAACGGATCGGCATTGATAAACTCAATCATTGCCATTAATTGTTTGCCTTCCTCTGTACGGTTCAGGTCTTCACTCTCCAAGAGTTGCTTAACCGCTCCGCCAATCAACACCACACGTGCGGTGTACTTCTCGGACACAGGCATGATCACACCATCCTCTGCGATATAAGCATCTGGTGCATCGCTTTGCACAATGCGCGCGATCGGTCTGCGCAACTCTACATTCACGATCAAGTTTCCTTTCAAATCGCCAAACAGTTCAGCATCCAAAATATGTTTGTCGTACTTCAACTTCTTTTCGATCTCCTTCAGTTTAATTCTGTTAATGCCCACTCCTTTCACCGGCTCTCCGCTTCCTTCCACCAAATGCAATACATCCGCCTCATCCAGAAAATGATTTTCACTCAGGTTGTCCAACTCCACAACAATATCCTTGCACACCGATCCGCCTTGCTTCCGTTCGCTGAAGGCAATCAGAAAAGACAAGCCCAATATCGCTACTGCCACTTTAATCTCTTTGCGTATGCTAAACTTCGCTTTCATTTCTTATTACTTCTTCAACAACATTTCTTTGATCGGTTTCACAAACGTGTCGATGTCTCCGGCACCTACCGTTGCGACTACTTCTACATCTAAATCTTCCAACTTCTCCAACACATCTTTCTTTCCACAACGGATCTTCACTGGACTCGTGATGTTCGCAAACAACATATCCGAGGTAACACCCGGAATCGGTTCTTCGCGAGCCGGATATATATCCATCAGCAACACTTCATCGGCTATACTCAGACTTTTTGAAAATCCTTCCGCAAAGTCACGTGTGCGTGTGAACAGGTGCGGCTGGAAAATCACCGTCAGTTTTTTCCCTGCATACATCGACTTAAGCGAAGTCAAAAACGCTTCAATCTCGCGTGGATGATGTGCATAGTCATCGATATAAACCAGATCATCTCGTTTGATGATGAATTCGAATCTGCGCTTCACACCTTTGAATGAATGCAGCGCCTCCCGAATTACTTTTTCACTAATGCCCAACTTGAACGCCACCAACATAGCGGCAATGGCATTTTCCATGTTATGAAAACCAGGGACACCGAGCTGAATTTTTTCGATCTTCGTTCCAAAGCCGTGAAGATCAAATTCAAAAAATCCGCCATTGGCGGTTATGTTGCCGGCAAAAAATTGTCCCCGGCTCATACCATACGTTTCTTTCGAAACGGTTATTCCTTCTGTGAGCGATTCAATCGACTCGTGCACAATCAAACTTCCGTTCGCGTTGATCTGCTTCATGAAGTCGCGGAACGAGGTAAGCATGCTCGCGTGATCTCCGTAAATATCCAAATGGTCAGCATCGGCTGAAGTCACCACCGCTATCTCCGGAAACAATCGCAAGAACGATCGATCAAATTCATCGGCCTCTACCACCACCAGCGTTTTTTCATTTACTTCTCCATGCATCACCAGATTCGAATCGTAGTTGGTCGTGATACCTCCTAAAAATCCAACCATGTTGATGCCTGCCGATTTAATAATATGTGCAATCAGTGAAGAGGTAGTTGTCTTCCCGTGCGTTCCGGCAACGGCAATGGTTTTATAACTCTTCGTGAGCAATCCCAATACTTCGGAGCGTTTGAGTATCGTAAAACCATTCTCTTTCAAATACGCATGCTCCACATGATTTTTAGGAATCGCAGGCGTGAACACAACCAATGTTTTTTCTTTAGTGATGTATCCAGGAATCATTTCAATGCGATCTTCGAAATGAATTTCCATTCCTTCTTCCAGCAACTCGTGCGTGAGTGGTGTGGGCGTGCGATCGTAGCCGGCCACTTTCATGCCCTTGTGCCTGAACCACCGCGCGATGGCACTCATGCCAATCCCTCCGATGCCGAGGAAATAAACGCTATCGTATTGCTCTAACTTCACTTGTTATTCCAATCAGTTTTTCAATTTCATCTACTATATCTTCTGTGGCTTGTGGCTTTGCCCACTTGCCAATATTGATACTCAACTTTTCAGCGAGAGGTTCGTCATACACCAGTTTCAAGACTTCACTCACCAATGTATTTTTCGCCTCTACGTCTTTCACCATCAATGCCGCGTCTTCGTTGACTAAAGCCATCGCATTTTTTGTTTGGTGATCTTCGGCCACGTTGGGCGAAGGCACCAGGATGCTGGGACGCTTAGCAATGCACAACTCAGAGATGGCCAATGCACCCGCACGCGAGATCACTACATCCGAAGCTGCGTAGGCTAAATCCATTTGCTTCAAAAAATCAACTACGCGTATGCGTCTTAGATCTTTGTGTTCAATTTGCGCTTTGATTCCCTCGTAATATAGTTTACCCGTTTGCCAAATCACCTGTATGTGTGCGTCAATCAATTGATCGATGCCTGCCAAAATACTTTCGTTGATCGTGCGCGCGCCAAGGCTTCCACCTAAAATGAGAAGCGTACGTTCCGAAGAGTTAAAAGCAAAATGCGCTAATGCTTTCTCCCGCTTCGATTCCAGATCGATAATATCTTTTCGTACCGGATTGCCGGTGAAAACAATTTTCGAAGCTGGAAAATATTTTTCCATGCCAGAGTAGGCAACACAAATACGTCCCGCTTTTTGTGCCAACTGCTTGTTGGTCAATCCGGCATACGAATTTTGCTCTTGAATCAAAGAAGCAATTCCGGCTTTCGTAGCGGCTAACATAATCGGGCCACTCGCGTAACCTCCCGTTCCAATCACAGCATGCGGCTTCATTTTTTTGATGAGGCTACTTGCTTTGAGATAACTTGAAATCAACTTGAACGGAAACGACAAATTAGAAAGTGTCAATTTGCGTTGCAGTCCGCTGATCCAGAGTCCGACAATTTTATAGCCAGCCTCAGGCACTTTCGTCATCTCCATTCTTCCTTCCGCACCTACAAAAAGAATATCCGCATCCGCATAGCGTCTCTTG
>JABFSO010000202.1 GCA_013140555.1 Cyclobacteriaceae bacterium
CCAAAACCAGTGGCACCGGCCTGGGGCTTTCGCTCGTCAAGCAATTGATGGATGCACAGCAAGGTAAAATCACAGTGGAGAGTGAGTTAGGCAAAGGCTCGCGCTTTACACTATATTTTCCATTACAAAAAATAACTACCAGTCATGGTTAAAATATTATTAGTAGAAGATGAACCCGCTATGCAACTGGGCTTGAAAGACAACCTGGAGTTGGATGGTTATACTGTCAGCATTGCTTCTGATGGAGAAGAAGGTCTCGCAGCCATCAAAAAAGAAAGCTTCCATCTCATTTTGTTGGATGTGATGTTGCCTAAACTCTCCGGGTTCGATGTTTGTAAATCTGCACGAGCCGCAGGTATTCGTACTCCAATTATTTTATTGACAGCCCGAGGAGAAGAAATTGATAAAGTTCTTGGTTTAGAATTAGGAGCCGATGACTACATCACCAAACCATTTAGCGTAAGGGAGTTATTGGCGCGTGTAAAGGCCATACTCCGCAGAAGTCAGGCAAACCCAACCGACAATCCGCAGGATAAAATTCAAATCGGCAGGCTATCGATTGACTTTTCACTTTTTCAAGCAAGTGAAAATGGCGAAGAGATAAAACTATCGCACAAAGAAATGGAAGTACTTCAGTATCTCTTCAAAAACAAAAATCAAATTGTGAGCCGCTATCAATTATTGGAAAATGTGTGGGGCTACGAAGAGCAAATCACCACACGTACTGTAGATAACTTCATTGTGCGCCTCCGTCAAAAAACAGAAGTGAATCCCAATCAACCTAAAATCATCCTCACCGTGCATGGCACCGGGTACAAAATGGTGATCTGATGACGTTTTTTGGTTTGTGACAACTTGTTACAAACCTTTACTGAGCGGTGACATCTCGCCCCGGCATTGCAGCGTTATTTGACTTGTAATTCAATCAACAAGTTTAAATATACAAAGCCATGAAAATTCAAACCATTATTGCAGCAGGGTTAGCCGTAGTCGCAAGCACTGCCTTTTCAGCACAAGCTCAATCTGAGTTGTCGCCATCGATCAAAGTTCTTCCTTCAACCGAAGAAGGAGTAGTGAAAATCTTGTACGCCTACGAAACAAACAAGCCGGTAGAAGTACGCTTCTCAAACGAAAGCGGAATACTAAAAACGGATCGCGTAAAGCCAACTTCATTTGCGCATGGCTTTATTAAAAAATACGATGTCAGCGGAATTGACACCAAAAAATTTAAAGTTGAAGTGATTTCAGAAAATGTGTCGGTGACGTATGTAATCACCGAATCAAAAACTAGCAAGGGCTATACCCCTCGCCTTGAAAGCACTACCTACAATCAGCCTTTGGTCGCTTCGAATAATTAGGGTTTATTTGAAGCAAGGTGAGTGGCCAATAGGTCATTCACCTTCTTTTTACATTTGCGTATCTTTATAAAAAGTTTCTCGATGCGATTTTACTGCACTACTCTCTTTTTACTCTTTAGCATTTCCATGCATGGGCAGGTTATTCCTTTAAACGGATTATGGAAATTTACTTTAGATGACGAATCCGTATGGGCCGAGGCCGACTATGATGATACACGTTGGGGAAACATCCTTGCTCCATCTCCATGGGAAGATAAGGGCTTCAATGGCTACGATGGATTTGCCTGGTACCGTAAGAAGTTTGATGGCAAAAAGTTAAACAAGCAAGAAAGCTACTATCTGAATCTGGGCTATATCGATGATTGCGATGAAGTGTATGTGAATGGAAAGCTCATTGGTTTTTCAGGAACCATGCCTCCGCACTTTAAAACAGCCTACAATAGCGAGCGTAAATACAACATCCCGAATGATCTGATCAATTTCAATGGAATGAATGTAATTGCGGTACGGGTCTTTGACGTAACCCAAGGCGGTGGCATTATCGATGGTCGACTGGGAATTTACGTAGCCAAGAAAAGTCATCTGCTACTCGACTTACAAGGTGTTTGGTCATTTGCCACGAGTTGGAATGACAAGCCAATTAAAAATGAATCAAGCTGGAAACGAATATTGGTGCCAGGGCCTTGGGATCATCAGGGCTATTACAAATACGATGGCTTCGCGTGGTACAAAAAGACCTTTATATTTCCTGAAAATGTCTCCACTGAAAATCTGGTGTTGCTGATGGGTAAGATCGATGACTTCGATAAAGTGTACCTGAATGGAAAGTTGATTGGCTCGACCAACGACCACGAAAAATATGGATGGAGCGAATCGTATCAGGAAAAAAGGGCTTATGCTATTCCTGCCGGACTATTAAAGAAGGGTGGAGAAAATGTGATTGAGGTGTTAGTGGAAGATATGGGTAACACAGGCGGCATTTACGAAGGCCCGGTGGGAATTGTCACCAAATCAGATTACGAGTGGTATTTTAAATAGACATCATCTAAAGTTATCTTGAATCACAAAAAAAAATCTCCTGACGAGCAGGAGATTTTTTTATTCAATGACTTCTGATGAATTATTTAGTAGGCTGGCTTCCGCCTTTGCCGGATCCTGAAATGGAGTTTCTCA
>JABFSO010000461.1 GCA_013140555.1 Cyclobacteriaceae bacterium
GAGCAATGTGAATCACTGATCGAAAAGCGATTGGATGCAATCACGATTAAAGAAGTGCTTTCATCGGAAGAGCGGTTTGGTGCTTTTCAGAAAATGTCAGCGGAGTCAGATGAAGAAACGAGTTCACTTTGGCTGGCGAACAGTGAGCGCGTGATTTTGGAATGCTTTGATGAAGATGGAATTGAGTTGTCTATTCCATTGGCTCAGCTGGGCGTGTTGCAGCAAGCCTTGAGCCGCAGTATGAAAGCGCGCAGAAGTTTGATTGGTTTGATTCGGTGGGAATTATTTTCGAAAGACAAATATGTGGTGAAGCGGGCATTAGTCGGAAATCAATTACCCAGCAACAAAGAAGGTTTCAATAAGTTGGAGCGCATGCTGGATAGACGATTGAACCTGGAGCATAATTTATCAAAGCTGCGCACGAAGGCATGGCTTCAGGTGCCAACAGAAGGATTTTCAAAAACATCGTTGATGAATTGGTTTGCCGATCAACAAAGCGCCATCAAAGCCAAAACTATTTTCAGTTCGATACGGGGAATTAAGAATCTGATTTTACCCGCTTCGTTCTCACGTTCCGAATTCACACTTCGGATGGATATTCTTTTTCAGTTGGTCGCGCCACTACCTGCCAGAAAGGAAAGTTGGTTGAGGTACTTATTGCCATCTATGGTTTCTGAACTCACTAAAAATAAAGAGTTCGCACAGGTACTCAAGCAAACGCTCATACGAGATTTTGATGCATTGGTGGAATTTGATTTGCTGAAAGGCAATTGCTCGGAAATTGAAAAGATTGTGATTGGAAAATTAGCAAACCTCATTCCAAGTTGGGATGAGGAGCAGTTAACATCTTTATTTCGAAATAGTATTTCCTTAGCTTGGATTGAATATTTGGAATCAAAACATCCGCAACTAAAAATCACTTCGTCTGGTAAGCTTCAGCTTTTGGAGAGCGAATTGAAAGAGCTAATCCATCGTAAGGAAAATTGTTGTCACGAAATTTTATTGCTACGCGCACGAGAGCGTGTCACCGAAGATTTGGAGTTTAATCGTTTGAACAACCGCTTAACCTACCGCGATCTGCTGCATCAGGTTACCAAAAAAAGACAAGTGTGGCCGCTGCGAAAAGTACTTGCCGAGTTTGACGAAGATATTTTTCGGTTGCTTCCCTGTTGGCTGGCATCACCGGAGTCGGTTTCGGCTTTGTTCCAAATGCGCGACATGTTCGACTTAGTTATTTTTGATGAAGCATCGCAGTGTTATTCGGAGCGTGGTATTCCTGCTCTCTTTCGCGGAAAGCAAGTTGTTATTGCAGGAGATTCACAACAACTAAAGCCGGGCGATTTTTATCAAACACGTTGGCAGGAGGAAGGTGAAGAACCTGAAACAGAAGTTGACTCCTTGTTGGAATTGGCGAGCCGGTATTTAGCATCGGTTCAATTGCACGGGCATTATCGTAGTCAATCACATGAACTGATTCAGTTTTCGAACATTCATTTTTACAAAGGTCAGCTACAGATGCTACCGGATTTTGATTTGGCGAATCAACGTCAGTCTGCCATCGACTATGTAAAAGTAGAGGGCCAGTGGGAAAACAATTGCAAGGAAGTGGAGGCACTCAAAGTGGCGGAGTTGGTAGTGCAGCTAAAATCCACACATCCACAAAAACAAATTGGTGTTATTACTTTTAATGCACCGCAGCAAGAATTGATTTTAGATACACTTGAGAAACAATTGGGTCAAGGCCAACTTCCCGATTCGTTGTTTGTTAAAAACATTGAAAACGTCCAAGGCGATGAGCGCGACTTTATTATTTTCTCGGTGGGATATGCGGCCAACCAACGTGGAATGGTAGCAGCGCAATTTGGAAGTCTGAATGTGGCTGGTGGTGAAAATCGATTGAATGTGGCGGTGAGTAGAGCGCGAGAGAAAATTATCGTGGTGACTAGCATTTGGCCACATCAACTTGCCGTGGAAGAAACGAAGAATGCCGGACCCAAGTTACTGAAGGCTTACCTACAGTTTGCATTGGATTGTTCGAATCGCACCTCGCAATCGGTGCGCGAGGTTGTGAACACGAAATCAAAATATTTAACACAAGCGGTACAGCAGTGGGGCAGAGAAGGCTCGATTATTTTAGAGCCGGCTGATTTCTCACATCACGATTTGATGGTTCATAAAGAAAAAGATTTTGCCGGAATTATTTTAACGGATGATTCCAACTACCACCAAAGCCTTTCAGCGAAAGCCAGCCACGCTTATTTGCCCATGATTTTGGAAAAGAAGAAATGGCCGTTCGTACAATTGTATAGTCGTAACTATTGGCTCGACCGTGACCGATTCTTTAATGAGGTGAAGAAATTTTTATCATAAAAAAAGCGTCCCCACATTTCTGTCGGGAACGCCCATGAGAGTCACCTTCACCTAAACCTATTGTTCCTCTCCCTTCTTCTCACTGATTTTTGCCAGGGCAGCTTCTTTGGTGATCTTGCCCGCAGCATAATCTTTTAATACGCTGTATTTGAT
>JABFSO010000018.1 GCA_013140555.1 Cyclobacteriaceae bacterium
CAACACGGTGAGTGGTGGAACAAACCGCACGGCCAACAACGGCAGCAGTGTAAACAAAACCGAAACAAGTGATCCGAGAAGTATTCCTTCTGCAATAGCTCGATACGAGATGGCAAAGTTTAACTCCAACGGAATGTATTCTTTGAATGCGTATGGAATAATTTGATGAATGGCCACGCCTACTGCCGCACCGATTAAACTGCCGGCAACGCCCAACACAAAAATCTGAATGAAATAAATGTTAAATGCCTGCCAGCCCGATGAACCAATACATCGCAAAATCGCTACTTCATCTCGTTTTTCACGCGCATAGATATGTACTGAACTCGCCACCCCGATGCAACCCAGTATAAGCGCCACAAAAGCGAGCATGGAAAAAAATTGATACACCGATTTAAAACCCTGACCAAGTCCTTCTCTTCGTGCCTCAACGGTTTCATAACCGAAACCCCATTTCTTCGAGAGTGGTTTTACTTTTTCAATCAGTGCTTTGGTCTGTGCCTCCGAACTTGTTTTGATATAAATGCTATAACCTACCCGACTCCCGTATTGCACGAGGCCGGTAGAGTCGAGTGCGGAAAGTGAAATGTAGACTGCGGGAGCCAGCGTAGCGGTAAGGCCACCACCACCGGGAATTTTTTGCACCACCCCGGCTACCTTAAACATGGTGTTACCAACCTTAATCGAATCTTCTGAACTCACTTGGTATTGAGACGCCAGTGATTCATCGAGCATGGCAAATCGCCCTGTCTTTACCAATTCATACGCGTTGGCAGGTTGTGTTACGAGCTCGCCATAAAAAGGAAAATCACCTTGCAGTGCCGTTAATTTTACAAGCCGCGATTGCTGCGTGTTCATGAACATCACCATCGATGCCATGTCTGCATCGCCTGCTATCTTCACGGAGGTGGGCTCAATGCTTTGAATCACTTCCGGATCGAATTTCTTTGTTCCGTTCAAAACTAAATCGGCACCCAGCAATTCTTTCGCATTGCGATTGAGTTCATCTTGCAACGAGTAATTGAGTGAGCTGATGGCCACGACCGCAGCAATTCCTGTGATCAATGATGCGGAAAACAAGAACAAGCGCGACAGATTATGCCGACCATCGCGCCATGCCATCTTCCAAACCCAAGCGTCTTGAAAGATATTCTTTGTTTCTTTTTTTATTTTAATGATATACTCGATCACAGCAATTGTTGTAAAAGGTCAGAAATAAATCAGGCGTGTGTGGTAACACCTGTGTGGCGCTCATTCACTAAGCGGCCGCCTTTCATTTGCAGCACGCGCTCGGTTTTCTCGGCAAGTTCCAGGTTGTGCGTAACGAGCACCAAGGTAGTCTTTGCTTCGCGGTTGATCTCAAACAGCAGTTGGGTAATTTGCGCTGCATTTTCTTCATCGAGATTACCGGTGGGTTCATCGGCAAACAAGATGCGGGGCGAAGTCATAAAAGCCCGCGCCATAGCTACGCGCTGTTGTTCGCCTCCGGAAAGTTGTGTAGGATAATGATTCAAGCGATCACCCAACCCCACACGACCCAATAAGTCTTTCGCTTTCGGTAAGATGTTTTTCTCACCTCGTAGTTCTAAAGGAATCATCACATTTTCGACAGCCGTGAGTGTGGGCAACAATTGAAAGTTTTGAAACACAAAACCCACGTACTGGTTGCGCACATACGCGCGATCATCTTCGCTCATCGAATTCAACTTAAATCCCATCAACGAAATGGTGCCGGAAGAGGGAACATCTAATCCTGCACACAATCCCAACAAGGTTGTTTTGCCACTACCGGAGGGGCCAATGATGGCCACACTGGTGCCGGTCGCCACATCAAACGACACGGCATCCAGCACCGTCAATGATCGCTCTCCGGATTTATAAACTTTCGATAGCTGTTCGCATTGAAGAACCAATTCACTCATAGTTATAATAATAGATTAACCAAAGATTCCTAATAATCGTTAATTGTACCTAATTTGTTCCTTATTTAACAAAAGAAAAACAATTTAGAGGTATGGTCGGTAAAGGTATCATTCTTATTGTAGTCTTTCTATTCTTTCAAAGCGCACCCACGCCTAAAACCATTCTCTTCTTTGGCGATAGCTTAACAGCAGGCTACGGGTTGTCTCCTGAGAATGCATTTCCGGCACTGATTGAAAAAGAGTTGAATAAATCACAGAAACGTGTGCGTGTGATCAACGGAGGCTTGAGTGGCGAAACATCGGCAGGTGGCTTCTCTCGAATCGATTGGGTGCTGAAGCAACCGGTTGATATTTTTGTGTTAGAGCTAGGTGGTAATGATGGCCTTCGCGGTTTGCCGCTCGATCAAACGCGCAAAAATCTCCAAGGCATTATTGATAAGGTGAAAGCTAAAAACCCAAAGGTAAAATTAGTATTGGCGGGCATGATGGTGCCTCCGAACATGGGCAAAGCGTATAGCGATGAGTTTAAAGAAATCTTTCCGGCTCTCGCCAAAAAAAACAATGCTACGGTCATGCCTTTTTTATTGGAAGGCGTGGGTGGCGATGAAAAACTCAATCAGTCAGACGGCATTCACCCGAATGAAGCCGGACATAAAATAGTGGCTAAAAACTTGGGCGCGATTTTATCGAAGCTCTTGTAGATCTACAGACCTTTGGCAATCAGTTCTGCCCAATACGAATACATTTTACCGGACGGATGCAATCCGTCACCTGCTACGAGGGCTGGGTCATTCAATCCATCGCGCGAAATTTCGGTGATGTTGAAGTACTTAATCCCTAGCTTATACGTAATTCGCGCGTTGATTTCATTGAACAAATCAATCGCTGCCGAAATAGTTGCTTGCTTGGGTTTACCAAATGGTGTGTATCCATAATCCGGTATCGACACCACAAACACATTTTCCTTTTTGCCTTTCGCAAGTTGAATCGCCCACTTCAATAACGCTTCAAATTCAGCTTCGTATTCTTTTGAGGATTTTCCCTGGTATTGATTATTCACGCCAATCAATAAAGAAACCATGTCATAGTCGTTCTTCAACTGCGCAATGGTCATGGCGTTTTTCAAATTGTCGGTTCGCCAACCGGTAGTCGCAATGATCGTGGGCTTGCCGTAATCTACGTTTCTCTTGCGCAAGGTATCCGCCAATTGATTGGGCCAGCGCTCGGCTTCGGTCACGCTTTCACCAATGGTGTAGGAGTCACCAAGCGCCAGGTATTTCAATGATTGTGCGTTACCGGATGTTGAATTCATACAAAGAATAATTACGAAGGCTAATTTAAGCATCCAAAGCTGAAATGTGGCAGGTGGTAAAATTCGATTCATGAATAAAATCATTTTAGTTTCAATGAAACGTTGGGCAGTTCTTGTACTTTGCTACATTCATAGCTTAATACACATTCGAATTAAGTGTTTTTTTGAATGAATGCCAGTAAATTAATTAATAATTAGACTTAACACATCAATGAGCGCTGATCAAGTATTCCAAATTTGCAATTCCATCGCCCCTTTGGGTTGGATTTTGCTGGTGTTCCTTCCCAAATGGAAATGGACTAAACAAATCATAGTTGCAGGAATACTGCCTCTTTTATTAGGCATTGTGTATTTAAACATCATTATTCTCCATTTTGGTGACAGTGGTGGCGATTTCAATTCTTTAAATGGCGTGATGCAATTATTCACCAGCAAGTGGGGTGTCACGGCCGGGTGGATTCATTATTTAGCATTCGACTTATTTATCGGCAGTTGGGAATTAAGCAATGGGCAGAAAAATGGAATCCATCATCTGCTGCTGATTCCATGCTTGTTGCTTACCTTTTTATTTGGCCCTATCGGACTGATTCTTTACTTCGTGGTTCGGTTCGTAAAGACTAAAAAATTCCTGCATGAAAATTTTTGATTTGCTCAACACCATCAAGAAACAAAACGGATTGCTGTATTGGATGGGCGTTGCGAACATCATCTTGTTCGCAGCCTGTCTTATTTTTTACTTTTTTGATTCGCGATTGATTATGGGAATCAATCCATGGATCAAACCGATGAAGTTTGGATTGAGTGTAGCACTCTACTGTTGGACATTCGGTTGGCTTCTTCAATTTCTTGTCAGCCAATTCAATATCAAACTCATCAGCTGGGTTGTTACGATATGTATGATTGCTGAAAACGTGATCATCACCATTCAGGCAGCTCGGGGAGTAACCTCTCATTATAATATTAGTTCAGGTTTAGATGCCGCGCTTTTTGGAACGATGGGTGCTTTTATTGGAATCAATACAACCATTGTGTTTTATACACTTGTCTTGTTTCTGTTTTCCGAAACTACGCTGACTAAAAGTATGCTGTTGGCATGGCGATTAGGACTTCTTGTTTTTTTAGTGGGAGGCATTTCTGGTGGCATGATGATTTCCAATCTTGCGCACACGATTGGCACTGCCGATGGATCAGAAGGAATTGCTTTCTTGAATTGGAGTAAAGTGGCAGGCGATTTACGATCGGCTCACTTCATTACTTTGCATGGGCTGCAGGCCATTCCTCTCTTTGCCTTTTTTGTTTCAGATAAAACTAAAAGACCACTTTTGTTTACCACACTCTTTTTTGTGGTGTATGCTCTTATCTGCATTCGACTACATCAAGTAGCCTTAGCCGGAAAGCCATTCTTTGATTTTTTCTAAGTCTAAACTTCTACACGCGCGCTGCCAGCAGCAATTCGATATTTTTAAACTTCATATCAAACTTACGAGCAACCGATTCATTGGTCAGATGGCCTTTGTAGGTGTACACTCCTTTCATAAACCACTTGTGGGCAAAAATCATTTCTTCTACCCCACCCTCTTCGGCTGCACGTAAAATGGTAGGGGTAAAAATATTACTCAATGCAGTGGTGGCCGTGTTCGCCACCCGCGATGCCACATTGGGCACACAGTAATGAATTACATCGTGCTTGCGGAAAACCGGGTTGGCATGTGAAGTAATCTCCGATGTCGCCACGCAACCACCCTGATCGATACTTAAGTCAATGATCAATGAATTCGGTTTCATGTGACTCACCATCTCTTCGGATACTACATGACGAGCCCTGCCCTTCTCCGCCCGAAGCGCACCAATTACCACATCCGCATTTTTCAAACACTCACTGAGCGTAACCGTATCAATTGTGCTCGTGTAAAACTGATGACCGAGCGTATGTTTGATGCGTCTTAGTTTATACAAATGGTTGTCGAACACTTGTATTTCAGCGCCTAAGCTCAAAGCCGCGCGCGCTCCGTACTCTGCCACCGTGCCTGCGCCAATAATCACCACTTTCGTGGGAGGCACTCCGGTGATACCACCTAAAATAATTCCTTTGCCCCCGCGTGCCGTACTTAAATACTCCGCTGCAATGAGCATCACCGTGCTTCCGGCAATTTCACTCATCGCACGTACGATGGGCATGCCTCCTACCTTGTCTTCGATAAACTCATAGGCCAATGATGTTACTCGCTTCTTCAGTAAAGCGTTGATGCGCTCACTGTTGAGATAGCCCATTTGCAAAGCAGAAATAAGCGTTTGTCCCGGGCGAAAATAATCCAACTCCTCCACGGTGGGTGGCTCGATCTTCAAAATGATATCCGCCTTATAAACCTCTTGTGGTGAGTAGGCAATCTTCGCACCTGCTTCACTGTATTGTTTATCAGTGAACTTCGAACCTTCACCGGCCTTGGCCTCCACCCATACTTCGTGTCCGTGATTCACCAGAAGCGCAACTGCATCAGGCGTTAGGCTAATTCGATTTTCCTGCAACGAAATTTCTCGGGGCAACCCGATAAAGAAAGAGCTCTTGCCGCGTTTCACTTTCAGCATTTCTTCCTGTGGATACAGACTGCTTTTGGCCAATGCCTCAAAGCCTGTTTTCTTCTTCTCTGACATAATGGATAGTCCGCGTTTGCGGATCGTTAACTTCTAACTGTATTTTAAAATAGCGCTCGGGCAGCAGCGATGGAATTTTCTCACTCCACTCCAACCAGCATAAATTACCTGATTCGAGGTATTCGTTTACACCAATATCGTACGCTTCGGCTTCTGACTTGAGTCGATAAAAGTCAAAATGATAAATGGTTTTTCCTTCCCGATCTTGGTATTCATTGACAATCGAAAACGTAGGGCTTGAAACGGTATTCACCACACCCAACTGTTTGGCCATTGCTTTAATCAAGGTAGTTTTGCCCGCACCCATTTCGCCATCAATCAGCCAAATGCGCTCATCCTTGGCCGCATCAATTACTCTTGACGCTACCTGGTCTAATTCGCTTAGGCTATACAAAGTTTGCATCCACTTTTCTACTTCAGGCATTTTTCGAAGTTAGTGAAATTACAGGAATGATCATTTCTTCCAGACTTACTCCGCCATGTTGAAAAGTATCCTTATAAAAATTCACGTAATAGTTGTAGTTATTCGGATAAGCGAAAAACTGATCTTCAATGGCGAACACATACGTGGTAGACATATTTGATTTCGGCAAGAAAAACTTCTCGGGCTTCGAAGCTTCCATCACTTTAGCTCCTTCGTAATTCAAATTTTTTCCTTGCTTGTAGCGCAGGTTGGTATTCACCGACTTATCACCAATAATTTTAAAAGGGCGCTTCACGCGAATGGTGCCGTGATCGGTAGTAATAACCATCTTCACTTTCTTTTCAGAAATCTTTTTCAGAATATCAAAAAGGGGCGAGTGAATAAACCATGATTTGGTAATGGAGCGATACGCAGCTTCATCGGGAGCCAACTCTCGAATCATCGCCATGTCGGTGCGGGCGTGTGAAAGCATATCCACAAAATTGTAGACAATCACGTTCAGATTATTGTTGAATAAGTTGTTGACTGAATCGGCCAGATCGCGACCTTCCTCCAATTTTTTTATTTTATTGTAAGAAAACTTGACGTTGATATTATTCTTCTTGAGCTGTCGCGCTAAAAATTCATCCTCAAAATTATTTTTGGATTCATCCTCGTCTTCACCTACCCACAAGTCAGGATGAGTCTTCACCATGTCGGACGGCATCATGCCACTAAATATGGCATTGCGCGCGTAAGCGGTGGTGGTTGGCAAAATGGAATAATACGTTTCCTCTTTATCTACGTTAAAAAATTCGGCTACAATCGGTTCAATTACTTTCCACTGGTCATACCGAAGGTTATCAATCAAAATCAAAAATGTAGGCACTTCCGGAGTTAACTCAGGCAACACCTTTTTCTTGAACAATTGATGAGACATAATCGGGCGATCGACATTTGGATTGTTCAACCAGCTTTCATAGTTCTTGCGCACAAAGCGGCAGAAGTTGGTATTTGCCTCCACCTTCTGCGACTCCAGCACTTCAGCCATGTCGTGGTTTTCGGCATCGTCCATTTGCAGTTCCCAAAAAACTAATTTCTTGTAAAGATCGGCCCACTGTTCATGATTCATGTCATCCAAAAACGCCATGCTGATTTTCCCGAACTCTTGTTGATAACTAGAGTTGGTCTTCTCAATAACCAGGCGCTTGTTATCCAATATTTTTTTGATGGACAATAAAATCTGACTTGGATTGATAGGCTTGATCAGGTAGTCATCAATCTTACCACCAATGGCATCTTCCATGATGCGCTCCTCCTCGTTTTTGGTGATCATGATCACCGGTAGATTGGGTTTATTACTTTTAATTCTTGCCAATGCATCCAACCCCGAAATACCGGGCATATTCTCATCCAAAAAAACCACATCAAAATGTTTGGCTTCCGCCAACTCTACCGCTTCTGAACCATTATTGACCGGGGTAATATCATAACCGCGTTGTTGAAGAAAAAGAATGTGGGGCTTGAGTAAGTCAATTTCATCGTCCGCCCACAAGATGTTGTATCTTTGCATGAGTAATTTTTTCCGAATTTACGCAAATTACCATTGATCAAGAAGGCAAAAACCATAACAACTTGAATAAGAAGAAAATCATCAACGATCCGGTCTATGGATTTATCACCATCCCCAGCGAGCTAATCTATGATTTGATTCAACACCCCTATTTTCAGCGACTGCGCTACATCAAACAACTCGGCTTAAGTGATTTAGTCTACCCGGGTGCCCAGCATACCCGATTTCATCACGCCTTGGGCGCTATGCATTTAATGGGGCGTGCGCTCGAAAGTTTACGTGCCAAAGGCATTGAAATCAGTGAGAAAGAAATGGAGGCAGCACAAATCGCAGCGCTGCTTCATGATATCGGCCATGGTCCGCTCTCGCATACGCTGGAAGAAACCCTGCTAGCGGGCATTCACCACGAAAGTGTTTCGTATCTCTTTATGAAATCGTTGAATGAGCAGTTCAATCACACTCGCTTGATCTGGTTCTCCAATTGTTTCGCAACAGCTATCC
>JABFSO010000132.1 GCA_013140555.1 Cyclobacteriaceae bacterium
CTTTTTATGTACCGAAAATAAACAATATTTGGGTAAAACCTACATTGCTGATTTTGAGGCCTTCTTTCAATTCCATAAGGGATGCCATTTCAAACTTACTTTCTCTTGAAAGAATATCTGCGTGGAGGCTTCGAAGGATTCAGTGTAATCGGAAACCAGAAATTGAAGTTCAGAATTTTGTGAAGTGCCAAATAACTGATGGCTGGTTAAGTATTCCATCAAAGATTCTACAATGATTTGAGTAGAATCCAGAATATTCACTTTCCCCTTGTAGAATTCGTTGATTTCGTTTCGTATAAGCGGATAATGAGTGCAAGCTAAAATCAATGCATCAATGTTTTGAAGAATAGGATCAGACAGATAGTTCCATACAATTTCATGACTTATCTGACTGTTGTAAAACCCCTCTTCAATCATGGGAGCCAATAGTGGAGTTGCCAAAGAATGAATAGTACAAGCGGGATTAATGGCAGCCAGTTTTTTTTGATAGATGCCCGATTGAACCGTTCTTTTTGTACCAATCAATCCGATTCGTTTATCGGCCAATGAATGGGAAACAAATTGAACCATAGGATCAATTACATTGATGACATGTGCCTGTTTATTTACATACTCCTTTAGTAATTCATACGATGCCGAACTGGCCGAATTGCAGGCGATTACAATCACTTTGCATCCCATTTTTAAAAGTAAATCGGCAATTCGGATTGAGTAGGCTTGAATGGCTGCTTCAGATTTATCTCCATACGGTAAATGAGCTGTATCTCCGAAATAAACTATGTTCTCGTTGGGGAAGTTTTCGTGAATGGCTTTTGCTACGGTTAGGCCGCCAATGCCGCTATCAAAAATCCCGATAGCACCGTTCTCACTATTTTTCAAAATGGGTAGATTTATTCTCTCTCAAACATAATAATAAAGCCCCTGAAAAGAGGGGCTTTATTGCTCAAAAAGAAACTTTAGATCTTTAGATGTTCGTTGAAAGCTTTGCCAATTTAACTTCTTTAACTTCGCGATGCTTGCAATATGAGCATTTATAGTGTTTTAAAAGTAAGCCACCTTCTTCGGCTGTAGGCTTTACTTCAATTTCTTCATTATCTAGCTTAAGCGTATAGTAGCCGCATTCGCTACAAAGCTCAGCATGCAAGTAGCTATCATACTTTTCTATTTTTTTGTAACCTGTTTTTTCATCCAACCACACATCATAATCTACAGAGTGAACATTGGCTTGTTCTGCCAACTGATCCGCATCTAAATGGGCATCCTCTTCAGATTCTGTTAGTTTGCGCATCATGTTTCCGTTCGGTGAAATACGTGGTGTGTTTCTTAATTTAACCAAGCGCTTTTCTACCGATTTTGGATAATAGATTCGTACCATGCTGTAGAATACGAAGTAGAAGATAACCACAAATGAAAGGGTGATAAACACACGCACCCAAAACCAAAGCATGCCACTGTGAATGATCTTTTCAGTGTAGAGTGAGTTGGAGTAAAAGCCAGCTGCAAAAATGAGTGCTAAAACCGCATACCAGAAATACCTGATTTCGTGTAGGTTGACATAATCGTATTTTTCCTTGAAATCCTTGATTTGCAGGACTTTTAATTCATAATAAAGGAAAATGAGGGCTCCTAATACAATGCAGGAAATGGTAGCTATATTCATATAGCGGTCCCACGATACTACAAATTCATGCTCCATAGAAATAGGTTTTGGGAAGATTTTGGTATGTCAAAGGTAACTTATTCTTTTAATTTGCTCTAAATCTTACTGAAAAATTACATGGACCTTCCCTCAGGCAGTTCAACCAGGTAGTTTCTTTATATCCATGAAAGCCGGATTTTGTATACTTGCACTTGTTTTAAACCCATCAAAATCATGGCTAACAATTTATTGAAAGGAAAACGCGGAATCATTTTTGGCGCTTTAGATGAAAACTCAATCGCCTGGAAAACAGCTTTGCGAGTAAAGGAAGAAGGGGGAAGCTTTACACTTACCAACGCCCCAATCGCCATGCGCATGGGTAAAATCAATGAATTAGCAAAAACCTGTAATGCGGAGGTAATACCGGCAGATGCTACGTCTGAACAAGATTTGAACAACTTGTTTTCTAAGTCTATGGAAGTTTTAGGCGGTAAACTTGATTTCGTTCTTCACTCTATCGGCATGAGTCCCAACATTCGCAAGGGAAAGGAATATGGTGATATGAACTATGACTGGTATTTGAAAACCCTTGATATTTCGGCTCTTTCATTCCATAAAGTATTGCAAACATCTGAAAAACTTGATGCTTTAAATGAGTGGGCTTCGGTAATAGCTCTCAGCTATATTGCAGCTCAGCGTGCTTATCCGGATTATACCGATATGGCACAAGCGAAGGCTATGTTAGAATCGATTGCACGCAGCTATGGCCAACGCTATGGCACTAAAAAGAAAGTGCGCGTAAATACTATTTCTCAGTCGCCCACTAAAACAACGGCCGGAGCCGGAATTTCGGGATTTGATGTGTTTTTTGATTTTGCTCAAATGATGTCGCCACTTGGCAATGCATCGGCTGAAGATTGCGCGAATTACATTACTGTGATGTTCTCTGATTTCACTCGAATGGTGACGATGCAAAATCTGATGCACGATGGTGGATTCTCTTCATCGGGAATTACGGAAGATCTCGTTGCCAGGCTTTCCAAATAATCGACACCTCTAATTTTAAGATGATGCGTGTATGATTGCCTTTCCGGTTTGTAAAATCAATCTGGGGCTATCGATCATTTCGAAACGGGAAGATGGGTATCACAATCTTGAAACCTGTTTTTATCCCGTACAGTGGTGTGACATTCTTGAGGTGATTCCTGCTGATCAAACTTCTTTTTCGACTTCGGGTATTGCTATATCCGGAGACGAAAAGAGTAATCTATGCTTGCGCGCTTACCATTTATTGAAACAAGATTTTCGCCTGCCGGAAGTAAAAATTCACTTGCATAAAATCATACCAATGGGCGCGGGGCTTGGCGGTGGTTCTTCGGATGGGGCGAAGACTTTGCAATTACTGAATGACATTTTTCAAATAAGCCTTTCAATTGATCAACTATTGCGATATGCCGCCCAATTGGGAAGCGATTGTTCTTTCTTTCTATACGATCGCCCCATGATAGGCAGCGGAAAAGGTGAAATTTTAAGTGAAACTTCGATTTCAATCAAAGACTATTTTTTGGTACTGGTGAAGCCAACCGTGCATGTTTCCACACAGCTGGCATACGCTAATGTAATTCCGCAAGCGCCCGTTATGCCGCTGGCGGATGTGCTTTGTTTGCCCATCGATCAATGGAAAACGCATTTGAAAAATGATTTTGAGGATTCTGTTTTCAAGGCGCAACCTGTTATTAGAGAAGTAAAAGAGCAGCTTTATCTTCAAGGCGCAGTTTACGCCAGTATGAGCGGTTCCGGTTCTTCTGTTTTTGGCATTTTTGAAAAACCGAAGCATTTAAAAAATTCCTTTATCGGAATGGATTATTGGGAAGGTATTCTCAGATAAAAGTATTTTAAAAAAAAAGGAGCGCGGTTTTTTCCGGCTCCTTCTTTTTTGGATTACGATTGGCTTATTCCACCTCCTTCTTCAACTCTTCGCCACTCGAAATTTTTTCTTTGATTTTCTTTTCCAAGTCATCCATTAACTCTGGATTATCTTCAATCAGTTGCTTAACCGAATCGCGGCCTTGGCCTAACTTATTACCGCTATATGAAAACCACGAACCGGATTTTTGAATCACGTTCAATTCCACACCTAAGTCTACAATTTCTCCCGACTTAGAAATTCCTCTTCCGTACATAATGTCAAACTCTACTACCTTAAATGGAGGAGCCACTTTGTTTTTCACCACTTTCACCTTCACCCGGTTGCCCGTAATGTTGTCGGCATCTTCTTTTATTTGACCAATTCTGCGAATATCCAAGCGAACGGAAGCATAAAACTTCAGCGCATTACCACCGGTGGTTGTCTCCGGGTTTCCAAACATCACCCCAATCTTTTCACGCAATTGGTTAATGAAAATACAGGCACATCCGGTTTTGCTGATCGTACCGGTTAGTTTTCTCAAAGCCTGAGACATCAGACGAGCCTGAAGACCCATTTTACTTTCACCCATTTCACCTTCCAATTCGGCTTTGGGAACCAGGGCGGCTACCGAGTCAATTACGATAATGTCGATGGCTCCAGAGCGAATCAAATGCTCAGCAATTTCTAATGCCTGCTCACCATTATCCGGTTGAGATATCAAAAGATTCTCCGTGTCGATGCCCAATTTCTCTGCATAGCTCTTATCAAATGCATGTTCTGCATCAATAAACGCGGCCAAACCACCTTTTTTCTGTGCTTCCGCAATGGCGTGCATGGTCAAGGTAGTCTTACCGGACGATTCGGGGCCATATATTTCGGTGACACGACCACGTGGCAAGCCACCAATGCCCAACGCAATATCCAATCCTAATGATCCGGTAGAAATAGCAGGAACATCAATAACCTTTTGGTCGTTCAACTTCATTACGGTGCCCTTGCCGTAGGTTTTTTCCAGTTTGTCGATCGTTAGCTGTAGTGCTTTTAACTTCTCTTTTACTTCGCTCATATAATTGTTCTTTTTATTACGCTTTCAGTCTGCAATTCTGCCAAAGTACCATCAAAAGTTGGCATTGATTGCTATTATTTGAATGCTAAATTAATTAGTATTTGCTAAAAAACAAATCAAAGCAATAAAGATTTGACAATTTTGTTTTGTAAACGGAGTTATCTTGCGGCTTGATGAAAAGGAAAATAGGCTGGGCGGTTTTAATCATTATCGTTATTTCAGTTGCGATTTACTGGCCACTCATTAGTTATGGCGTTCGTCAGGGCATAGGGCAGTTGGAGATTATTATAAAAGCGAGGCCCACTTCCGAATTCCTACAGGATCCCTCTTTTCCCGATTCGCTCAAAGCAAAACTGCGGTTGATTGAAGAAGTACGGAGGTATGCCATTGATTCTCTGGGTTTAAAAGATACCGAGAATTACAAAACCCTCTACGATCAGAAAAATAAGGAAATCATGTGGGTGGTGCAGGCATGCGAACCATTTGAGCTAAAGCCTAAGCAATGGCACTTTCCAATTGTTGGCTCAGTGCCTTACAAGGGTTTCTTTAATAAGGACAAGGCTCTTCAATTGCGCAAAGAGTTAGAAGAAGAAGGCTTTGATGTGAGCGTGCGAAACCCCGGAGGCTGGTCTACACTGGGTTGGTTTAATGATCCAATCCTTTCGGGAATGCTCGAGCGAAGCGAAGGTGATTTGGCCGGCTTGATAATCCATGAAATGGTACACGCCACCATATTCGTAAAAGATAATGTAGACTTTAATGAAAACCTGGCCGACTTTATTGGCGATACAGCTGCTTATCATTTTTTGAAGCATCGTTATGGTTTAGAATCGAAGCCTTATTTGGATTACCTGCACAGCGATCAGGATTACCGAAAGTACACCAAACACATTTTGCGTGGCACCAAGGCATTGGATAGTCTATATCAAAGCATGAAAAGCGATTCCGTGCAAACCAAAAAAGAGAAGAAAGAAAAAATGATCGCTCATATTGTTAATTCGATTGACACACTGAAATTGTATCGGCCGCGGCAAACATCATCGGCAAAAAGAAAACTACCCAACAATACATTCTTTATGTCATATCGACTTTACCGAGCGAAGCAAAGTACATTTGAAAAAGAACTGAACGACAAGTTTAACGGCAACTTACGCGCCTATATCATTTATCTGAGCAAGAAACATCCATTCCTGTAATGTTGGCAAACCATTAAGTAATTGTTAAGTTGGTAACAATGGTTTTTAATTAGGGTAATTTACATCTACTTTTAAACCAAAATTAATCGATTCCCATATGGCTAATAAGCCGTCTCAAAAAGTGTTAGTAGTAGATGACGAAGAGCCCATCTTAGAACTGCTCAAATATAATCTTGAGAAACAGGGCTACGATGTGCGCACCGCCAACGAAGGTCAGGAAGCGGTTGATATCGCTCGTAAATTTCATCCTGACTTGGTGTTGCTCGACATCATGATGCCGAAGATGGATGGTGTGGAGGCGTGCCGACAAATTCGTGCGATGCCAGAGTTGGTGAATACCTTCATTGTTTTTCTAACTGCGCGTGCTGAAGAGTATTCTGAAATTGCCGCCTTTGATGGAGGAGCCGATGATTACATTCTCAAGCCCATCAAACCACGTGCATTGATGAGCCGCATTAGTGCCATCTTCCGCAGAGATTCGAAAAAGAAAACTTCGTCCAGTCAAATTAAAATTGGTGATTTGATAGTTGACAGAACCAGCTATACCGTGAAGGTAAATGGCCGCGAAGTAAGCCTTCCTAAAAAAGAATTTGAATTGTTGTTTTTCCTGGCACAAAATCCCAATAAAGTTTTCAATCGCGAAGAGCTTTTGCAAAATATCTGGGGGTCTGATGTATATGTGCTCGCACGCACTGTCGATGTTCACATCCGCAAAGTGCGCGAAAAAATAGGAGAGGATTACATCACCACCGTAAAAGGCGTGGGTTACAAATTCAATCTGGCATAAGCTCAACGAGCTCAATCTGATTATTGTTTACATTTTGTACTTTGCACGCCACTTCGGTATTCGATGGTTTATAGCGCACGTACATTAGCTCTACTTCTAGCTGTTTCGATAGCACTGGTTACCGCTTTATTTCTTTCGTTAGTAGAGAATGTCGATCGCAGCGCGCTGGTAGTAGCCGGTATTATCAGTTTTTCTGCTTCTTATCTTCTCACATTTGTCATTCTGGAGTTTCTGGTTTTTCGTGAGATTAATAAGATTTACAAAATGTTGGGTAAGCTGAGAAAAAAAGAACTGTCAGGCATCGCCAAAGAAAAATCAGGCCCCCTCAATCCGCTACAAAAAATTAATGATGAAATCTTTTCGTTCGCCACCCTCAAGCAGAAAGAGATTGACGAGCTCAAAAAACTCGAAGCTTTTCGGAGAGAATTTATTGCGGACGTTTCCCACGAATTGAAGACGCCCATTTTTGCAGCACAGGGTTTTGTACACACCTTATTAGATGGTGCTGTCAACGATAAAAATGTGCGTACCAAATTTCTAAAGAAGGCAGCCAAAAGTTTAGATGGATTGGATGATCTGGTGCAAGACTTACTTACGCTCTCGCATTTAGAAACAGGAGATATTAAAATGCACATCGAGCAAATGGATTTGCGCAAGTTGTGTGAGGAGGTCGTAGAGCAATTTGAAGAGAAAGCCGAGAAAAAGAACATTCAGGTGCGCGTGTTGGCTGAACAGCATACAAAAATTCTGGTGTTTGCCGATTGGAAGCGTATTTCGCAGGTCGTTACCAACTTGGTTTCGAATGCCATTAAATACAGCTTGGAAAACGGTGAAGTGACCATCACTTTCGATGTAGGCAAAAAGAACGTGACCACGTTTGTGACGGATACAGGCGAAGGTATTCCGGCCAGCCACCTGCCCCGTATTTTTGAGCGCTTCTACAGAGTAGATAAAAGCCGCAGTCGCGAAAAAGGAGGTACAGGTTTGGGTTTGGCCATTGTAAAGCACATTTTAGAAGGTCACAATACAAAAACGGAAGTGCAGAGCACCGTAGGCAAAGGGTCTGTTTTCAGTTTTAAACTGCCCCGATCCAAGGGAGATGACGCAGATTTGGGAGATGGATTGTAGATTTGCCGCGTGAAGCTACCCAAGTTCAATTTTAAAGAGTCTATTCTTTATGAGGATCAGGATTATATTCTGATCAGCAAACCGCCCTTTATTTCCACGCTGGACGACCGGCATGAAAACATCAACATTCTGGCATTGGCCAAAGAAATTGAGGCTGATGCGCAGGTTTGCCACCGATTGGACAAGGATACCAGTGGCGTTTTGGCCATCGCTAAAAACCCTGAGGCTTATCGCCATTTGAGTATGCAGTTTGAGAACCGCGAGGTTTCCAAGGTCTATCACGCTGTCGCGGATGGGGTTCATGCTTTTGATGACAAGCTGGTGGATGCTTCGATTTTGAAGTTAAATGACGGTACAGTCAAAATTTCCCGTGAGGGTAAATCGGCTCAGACCTACTTTACCACGCAGGTAGCCTATAAAAACCATACTTTAATTGAATGTCGGCCCATTACAGGCCGGATGCACCAGATTCGAATTCATTTGCGCTTGCTAAAGGCCCCGATCACCGGAGATGACGTGTATGGCGGCAAACCTTTTTATGTTTCTTCAGTAAAAAGAGGATTTAATTTAAAAAAAGAGACAGAGGAGAAGCCGTTAATGAAAAGAAT
>JABFSO010000483.1 GCA_013140555.1 Cyclobacteriaceae bacterium
GCTATAGCAAAGGAAGAGGCCACTTAGAGCTCGATTCATTCTCTGCCTGAACAGTTATCAAACGTATTACTGAAATTTTAGTAGCCATCAATAAGTCTTTTATTGACAGCGTAGACCATTCTATTGAAGTCCTTTGATTGAAAAAGAAAACGTATTGAAATTAGATTTTAAATAGACAAGTATGTATGAAAAAAAGCTGATTTTTTATTTCTTTAGATAGAGAAAATTCTTTGTTATCAATCTTTCCTTCTGCATTTACAACCATTTCTTTTGAATGCAGTGAAACCGAAAAACTAATTTCTTTTTTCTCCTTGTCGATTATTACCGGAAAAGCTTGCTTGGCATTAGTTCACAAAACATGAAACCATTATTACTGCTTGCATTCATCAGCCTTCAAAACATCTTGTTTGCCCAAAATACCCAGAGCCTTTTTACCCGGTTCAATGCAAAATTTAAACAAGCAAATTACGCGGAGGCTGGTGCCACGCTCGACAGCCTTTTAGCCATCGAACCAAAAAATAATTATTGGCTCTTCACTAATATGGAGCTCGAAGCGAAGAAGGGAAACATGAGCAAGGCAAATGAATGGCTTTACAAATTAATCAAGAACGGCTATTGCGATATTCAAGAATTGCAGACGGATGATAATTTGGCGGAGCTCAGAAATACACCCGAGTTCAAAAGCCAAATGGCAGAACTCACAGCATACCTCACCAAGTTTAAACTTAACGAAAACGAACAGCTGTTTACCGTAGATATCCCTCCCTTGATGGAGTGCTACACTATTATGCTCTATCTCGGAAACCCAAAACACACATTGGTTAATTGGATGCAACATCATTCGTATTTTAAAAAAGTTGATGAATACTTTGGTTCTTATAAAAATCACGGAAGCGTGATGGAACTGGCCAAAAAATATCCCAGCGAGGAAACCAACTTTATCAATAACCTCAGAGCACACCACAACTTAAAAACTTTCTATGTGTATGATAGTATTGATATAAGTATTGTAAAGCGATTTCCCGTAGAGCTTGACTTTGAATTGGCAAAACTGATTCAGGGCTTTGCAAGAGAAACTAAGTTCATGCAATTCTATAAATCAAATGCTGAATTTTATGATGCCATGAAAACAATTTTACACACCAATTACTCATTCGGCTCGAAAGTAATTCCATTTTTCAATTCAAACTTCGACATGAAGATAAATCGCTTCAATGTCTATTTCTCGCCTATCTATGGCGGTTGGCAACATGGCCCCACGGCCAGAGTGGGCAATTATACTGAATGCTTCTACTTTGGAGGAATCATGTACACCAATACTAAAGATTTCTATTACCCGGATGTTAACCTCTTGTTCACGCTACTGACTGAATTTGACCATACAACTGTTAATGACATAACCTCTAAATACAAAACTGAATTGAAGAAGTTGAATAATAAACTATCTTCATTAAATAAAGATAATGGCGGAGGTTACAACAACATAGAAGCTACTCTAAACGAATACATAACCTGGGCTTTTGCCTTACAATATTTCTATGAGAACACCCCTGGAGAATATGCTGAGTTGGAAAAAAGCATTGTACACAGTATGGAAAAAAATAGGTTGTTTGTGAAGTTCGGAGACTTCATGTCTTTTTACAAAGGCAGCTATATATTGAACAGAAAGAAGTATCCTTTGCTTAAAGATTTTTACCCTGAAATAATTTCTTGGGTGAATAGGCTTTAGTAAAAAATACACAATCTATAACTTCCGCACTATTGAAGAAATCACAACTTCGTTTCACCAACTTCTCCGCCCATCCCAAAGAACAATTTGAATAGCTGGCCGATTTGATCGGACAGTTTAATTAGAGATGGGTTTAGAGTTTTCGTGACTAAAGGTTTCATGTACTTAGTTACAAACTACGTACAGCAATTTGGGATAACATAAACTACGAATCGCTGCGTTACTAAATGATATAGCTTACTTTCCGCTTCTCATTCTTTCCGCCATTTCAATGGCCTGATAAGCATTCAGAATACTTGCTGTCTTACTTAGTGTATTGAATCGGACTTTGGTTGGCTTACCGTCTTCTTTTGGTTGATAAACTTTGAGTTTCGGGTATGGCGTTCCGGATTGCAATAGTACCTGAATGATCTGCTGGGTAGTTAGTTCAGGATAATACGACATGAGTAATGCTGCTACACCTGACACCACCGGGGCTGCCAGACTGGTGCCATCGTGTGTGTTATAATGATTGGCAGTATCCAGTGAAGCAATGTTGACACCGGGTGCAAAAAGATCTACATGTTGGCCGTAGTTTGAAAAAGAAGCCGGCAATTTTGTGTCTGGTTTTTGACCTGATGCTCCTACTTCTATCCAATTAGCTGGTTCCGTACCATTCAAATAGCGATCGCTTGGATAATTTTCTACGACATCGATGTTGACACCATCATTGCCTGCGGCATGCACCAGCAAAACTCCTTTTTGCTCTGCCAATCGAACAGATTCATCCACCCATTTTTTTTCTACGCTTAAATCTTTACCAAAACTCATGTTGATAATATGCGCTCCGTTTTCAACTGCATAGCGAATGCCAAGAGCAACATCCTTATCCCGTTCATCCCCATCCGGTGTGGTGCGGATAACCATGATCTTCACATGGGTGGCAATACCATCAATGCCTAGATTGTTATTTCGGATGGCGGCAATCACTCCGGCTACGGCTGTGCCATGATCTGCTCGCGGGCCTGCCACATCATTATTGCCGTAATTCGTATCTGTGATGTCATGCGGATTGTCACCCACGATTTTCCGTGGATCAAATTCCAAACTCAATTGATACTTCAGTTTTTTAGCATTACTGTCCTTCAAACTTTCCAGAATCTTTTCGGTAAAACCAATGGAATAGCGCTGTTCAAGAAATTTTCGGGCGGCTATAAATTGACTATCTCCCGATTTCTTCACTTTCTTCAAGTCATCTGCATTGTGCACATCTATTCCTGAATTCGCCATCACAATAGCCTTTGCCTTTTCATACACAGATGAAAATCGCTCCAATGATTCTTTCTGTTCCATCTGAGATTTCATTTCCTTGTCATACAGCTGTTTGGCTTTGAGATAAACCGGAGTGTTTTGTTGATCCTTTGGAGTCTCGCGCATGATTCTTATAAACTCGTAGGTTTCGATGTTGACATTTTCTCCTTTGCGATTTCCTAAAAAATTCCATCCATGAATATCATCCACATAGCCATTTTTATCATCGTCAATTCCATTGTTGGCAATTTCATCTTCGTTTACCCAAATGTTTTCTTTTAAGTCTTCATGATTGATATCAACGCCACCATCAATGACGGCTACGATAATCTGCTTCTGAGGCTTTTTGCCGTTTAACAGTTGCTGGTAAGCTTTATCCAGACTAATACCAACCACTTTATTCAGTGTATAATCCTGATTGTGCCAATTCAAATATTTACTGTCAATTTCTTTCGCAGATTTCACCTGCGCTTGTAAGGATGTGTTGACAATAAGGGACAGCAGAATGAGTAGATGTTTGACAGACATAATAATATTTAGTAGAAATTAGTTACTTCTTAGATTCCTTCTTTTTACTTCTCGGAAACTCAAATCCAATCCGAATCAGCAAGCGGTCGGCATAGGGGCTTTCTCGTTTTGGATCATAAAGATTGTAGAGCACTTGGGCATTCGCATTCACCTTTTTTGAAATTCGGAAATCCTGCTTAATACCCATCACATAGCTGGGTACCCATTTTCGATTGTTATTGTCTAGCAGCAAGTTGGGCTGACGGGTGGGAGTATTCATCATCTCCACTTCTGCCCGAAGTGCAAGCTGGCTTGTTAATTGAAATTGAAAAAAACTACGAACACCATAAATATGCTCTTCCTCTATAAAATATTTGCTCTTTGAAAAGTTGAAAGCCATACGTTCGTTCCAGCCGAGCCCGATGGTCCATCGGCCATTCAGGTGATAACCCACGTAGGGATTTACATCCAATAAAAAGTTGGTTCCGCCTTGTATCTGCAAACTAACTCCCGGTAAAAGCCGATCTAACAATGGTTTTCCTTTCATGGGGTTGATGCGCTTTTGCTTTTTATTCGTGTCGATTATTTTGGCATCTCCATTCAGCTTTTTCGCCTTGTTCATATTCGCTACTGCTTCTTTTACGGTAGCCTGAGATGCTGCTAATTTATCGAATGCTAATTGCTTTGCATTCTTCTCCAATTCCTTCTTCATGGCTACCGGATCGCGGTAGCGAGCCGACATCTGCTTGTATTTATCGATGGCTTGTTGCTGTTCGCGCAGCATCTTGGTTTCTTTCAGTCTGGCTGCATTCTCTTCCGTCCATTTTTCTACAAATGCTGAATCCAGTTCACCGTCCTTCAGTTGCTTCAGCTGATCCGAATACTGATTAGCCTCTTCTGACAATTTTCCTAACTCCCCGGTTTGTTTTGAGAGGTCTGTTGCCTCATTCAGATTAGTAGTAGGTAAATTGGCAGAAGGCAACGCTGAATTTGTAGTAAGTCCGTTGACAGATGGAACTCCCGGAGTATTCAATGAATTAGTTGGTGTACTGATACCCGGAATGTTCGTTACGCCATTCACAGAAGGCACCCCCCCTCCTGTTGGCAACGAAGCACCCGGCAGCGATTGTGTTGTAACACCGGGCAGATTGTTATTTAAATTTCCAGGCAATCCATTGCCAGAAGGAAGTGCTACACCCGACAATGGATTTGCCGGAAGTTGTTGCGTTAGAGAATTGGCGATCGATGAAGCATTCCCCACTTTCGATTGCAGCTCGGTAGGTAACTTCTTTGCTTGTATACCCACACCTTGTTCCAACTTTTCTACCCGACTAGAAACAGATGTGTTCAGTTTCTGCAGGCGTTCTTCGGCTTGCTTGACGTTCACCGAAGGAACCGGAAGTTTTAAGCTATCAATATTGTTTTGAAGTTTAGCGATTTGAGCGTCTACCTTTTCGGTGGGCAGGTTTAAGGAGTGCAGACTATCCGATTTTGCTTTCAATCGGTTTTGCACATTTGTCAACCGACCGGTAAGTACACGCTGCGTGGAATCAATTCGGGTTTGATAGTTAGTTAATTTTTGATCGGGGTTAAGTGAATCCATTGCGTGATTCACTTTTTTTTGTGCAGAAGTTCCTGCAGATAAAACCTGCTTATTGACTTGCTGAAGCGAATCTAATTTCTTTTTACCCGGAAGTTGGAGTAAATCAATTTGGTGACGAAGGGAATCTGCTTTGCGTTGCGCAGTAGTATCTTGGCCGAAGTTTACACTCCAGAAAAAACAAAATAGGATCGCATAAACTCCACCGCTCTTTATCACTGGCTTCCCGATGGGTTAACAAGTTGTTTTTCGTTATAGTAGTCAATAATCTTACTAAACTTATTTTGCTTTAACCACTTCACGATTTTAGGATCTTCTGATCCTGTGATTTCTTCTAAATTCTTTTTTGTTAAGGGAATAATAGGGCCGTCATTACCTAGTTGAATAGCCGCAGCCATTGTTCTGTCTGTTACAGGTATACACGCAAACGAATTTAAAGCACCTGAAGTTACTTTAAAATACCAGCAACTATCCGCAGGAATGCCTTTCATTCTACCGTATAATTTACTGTAAGCAATGATCTCTTTTGTTTCACTAGGAAATATTTTGCGTTTGATCTTTTTCTGTTTTTGCAGGACGAACATTTTCTTATTCTCTGCTTCGAACCGTGATTTGAATGTGAATATGGAATCATTCTTTAGGATAACAATTAATTCAAATTTCGAATTGGCAGGACCTCCATAGTTACCATAGTACATGGGGGTATAAATTGCTTGATGTGTTGTAATGTTACCATAAGGAGTACTGAATGTTTGAGGCACATAGTGCATTTGTGCAAAGAGCCCATTGCTCAATGCTACCAAGACAATAATTTGAATTGATTTTATCATAATGTAAAGGTACGATTTATTGGATTTGGTTGATACGTATAACGCACTTCATCTACTTCGTAATCTTTGCCTAGCAAAATTGGAAATGGTCGTTGCTTTTTACTCGCTATTTGCTTCACTCGCTTAATGACAGTTGTTATCGATATTTTCAAAAGGCGGGCAATACTTCTTATTCCGCAACTTTCCTTGCATAGGGTAACAATGTATTGATCAATTTCTTGGTTACAAGCTTTATACAAATAACTGTTCTGCCAATACTGGTTGCACCCTTTGCAAAAGTAACGCTGTATACCTGTCTTACCTTTTCCGTTCTTGACACTTACATTACCGCATATCTTACATTTCATATCAGCATTTGTGTAACACTAAAGCCAATATCAGCACTTTACATTACTTTTAAACCTCCTAAATCAAAAATGGATGGCTATTAGCCCATCCTTTATGATCATCTTTTGTTCTTCTAACAACTCTATCCGTTGATTTTCAATGCTTTATTAATTCATTAGCTTTTTTTGTTGTGCATTACCACTACAGCTATTGTTGTAGGTTTAAAAACAAAACTCGTAACACCACTGCAACAAGTATGCTTATCAGTATAGATACAAGCTCAATCATTAAACTCTCAATCGATAGTACTTTCAGTTTACCATTTGCGTGCCTATATGTTATAAGGGTTTTAGGTATATGCCTGAAAATACCTCTAACTATCCTTTCTCTATCGTCAATTGGAACTGAAAAATAAATTTGCTGCAAACCTAAGGATATACCCCTAAATATTTTGTACGGGGAAGCTGCCTTAGTAATCGAAAAGTTAACATGTTTACGATAATCACTTCCAATTACGATTGTCATAAATAGAAATGAGCTTACCAATAAATGAAAACAAGGTAATACCCAAATGAAAACTAAAATTCTATTTTCGCTTGAAGCTTCAAAAAAGTCCCGATAAAAAATTAAAGTGAAATTTGCAGAAAGTATAAATGAAATTATAACTCTAATAATCATATATCTATTTTAATGTACACGAAATCCAACATTCACTTCTAATTTCATACCGCTTTGCAAGTCAGGATTTGGAAAAGATAATGTTTCGACTCCAAATCGTCCCCCAAATGACAACGGCTTGTTACGAAGAGGATTTAGCACAATGTCGCCTTGCAGCTTCCAAGTTCCTATAGGTAATTCAGGGATTTTGCCACTCCTAAAGGTGTATAGCACTCTCAAGCCAGGAATAAAATCACCTCTCGAAATTCCATTAGGTGGTATTGTTAGCCTAACATCAACTTTATTATTTTTAAACTTGTAGCTAACATAACTACCACTTTTGTATGTAATCTGATCTATGTGATAGCTATCCGTTTCAGTATCTGCGGAAATTTGAACCCCATAATATGGAAAACTTATCTTAGAACCTGCGAATTTTTTACTATCTTTACCAGCGACTAATTCTGTCTTTACGACAATATTAGCATATACTTCAACATTTGCCTCTGGCAGTGGACTCGGCTGGTTATAACTACTTAAGTCACCATATGTATGGGTACCGGTGCTTTCCCCTCCGAATACCTTGAATCCTTGTTTATCAATATACCCATAAATTCTCTTTCCATCAATTACAGTACTTGTAAGTGGACATCCATGAGATAAGCTTCTCCAAATTGCACCCCAAAATCCCCAACCTCCATCTGGATCTATCCCACTTACAGGATCATTCCCCATCCCAACATAAGGCGAATAAAACTGTCCTTTCGGGTCATACTGCAACCACCTTCCAATCACCGGATCATACTCCCTCAATTCAAAATGATTCCACCCGGTCTCCTCATCCCTCTCCGCATACTTCCCCTGATACCCATAACGGTATTTCTGGCTGAGCGTCTCCGCGTCTATGTCTTCGGTAGGTTTGCCTGTCGCCAGGGCCGCTACTTCTTCATCGGTGAGGGTGCGGTCAAACACCAGCAGCCCGTCCAGCCCACCTGAGAAACCATTGGAAAATGTTCCGTTGACTGCACGCGTGCCACCTAATAATACGTCAAACGAACTGTCACCATTGGAACCGGTAAAGGTAACGGCCGCCCCGTTCTGCACGCCATCTACATACATCTTCACAGTAGTGCCATCGCCTACTACCGCTATGTGGTGCCAGCCTGTATCGTTGATGCTGTTAGTCGTACTCTTCGCATATACACTGCTGCCGGATACTCCCCGCATAATACTAAATCCTACCTGTCTAGGCGAACCGACACTTAGTGTGCCATAGCTCAAAAAGAAGCCCTTTTGCACCGAGGAAACTGCATTACCAACCGGGCAATAGATGGTGGCAGGATCTACGTTACCCACTTTCATGAAC
>JABFSO010000015.1 GCA_013140555.1 Cyclobacteriaceae bacterium
TCCACCGGTTTGAGCACTGAGGCGATGACTATTCTCCGTTTTTTTATTTCTTGCATCGAACTTTAAAATTAGAACATAAAATGCAACTACAGGAACAAATCGAATTGGCTTGGACGAACCGGGAATTATTAAAAGAGGTGGATACACAGGAAGCCATTCGGGAGGTGGTAGATCAACTGGACCAAGGGGTGCTACGGGTGGCCGAACCGGCCGGTGACGGATGGAAAGTAAATGAATGGATTAAGAAGGCGGTGATCCTCTATTTCCCCATACAACAGATGCAAACTATTGAAGTGGGACCATTCGAATTTCATGATAAAATTGCCCTCAAAAAGGACTACCAAAAGCTGGGAGTCAGAGTAGTGCCGCATGCCATTGCACGCTATGGTTCTTACCTCAGCAAGGGGGTAATTATGATGCCATCGTATGTAAACATTGGTGCCTATGTGGATGAGGGCACGATGGTTGACACCTGGGCTACAGTTGGAAGTTGCGCCCAAGTGGGGAAGCATGTTCATTTGAGTGGCGGGGTCGGCTTAGGCGGAGTGCTAGAACCCGTTCAAGCTGCTCCGGTCATTATTGAAGACAACGCGTTTATTGGCTCCCGATGTATTATTGTGGAGGGCGTTCGAATCGGAAAAGAGGCTGTTCTAGGAGCGAACGTTGTGCTCACGGCCAGTTCTAAAATAATCGATGTAACCGGTTCTACACCAGTAGAATACAAGAGTTACGTGCCCCCTCGATCGGTAGTAATACCGGGCACTATCCCCAAAAAGTTTGCTGCTGGCGAATACCAGGTGCCTTGCGCCTTGATCATTGGCACACGCAAGGAAAGTACGGACAAAAAGACTTCTTTAAATGATGCTTTACGCGAAAATGGTGTTTCTGTATAGCGTGGCACGGCCTTTGTCATAAAACCAATAAGAACCATTAAATTTGTTTATGCGCTACTTCATCGGTCTGATCATTCTGGCATTTGCAAGCTTTGCATTCGATCAAGACGACTCTGCTTTAAAGAGTCAATCGGCCATTAATACAGGTGAAAAACTCGAATACCGAATGTATTTGGGCATTTTTACCGTAGGGAAAGGTATAACTACAGTGGATAAAGAGTTATATAGTCGCAACGATCGCCAGTGCTTCAAGGTAGATGCTTTTATGGAAACATCTGGAATGGCCACATGGATATCAAAGGTAAATGACAACTGGGGCGCGTATGTGGATACACAGGAAATTGTTACCCACGAGTCGTACCGCAAGTTGCGAGAAGGAAAGTATAAGCTGGATGAATTGATTAAATACGATCACCAGAAAGACAAAGCTTATGTGCATGTGGCCGATAAAACCACCGGAAAGTTTGGCGAGCCTAAAGAATATGTAACCCCCGATAATGTGCGCGACATCGTAGCCGGGTTCATGTATTTGCGCATTATCGACTTTGCCAAATACAAGGTAAAAGACACACTAACCGTATCCGGATTTTTTGAAGATACCGCCTACAAATTCAAGATTATCTATTTTGGAAAGGAAACCGTGGAAACTGATTTAGGCAAATTCCCATGTTACAAATTGGTTCCTATCATGCCCGACAACTCCTTGTTCCGTGGTGAAAATTCAGTCACAGCCTGGATTTCGGCAGATGCCAATCAGATACCCATAAAGGTAGATGCTAAAATGTTTGTAGGTCATGCCGGCACGGAGTTGACCAGCTTTCGCGGATTACGCAATCAGGTGAAAATTATTCGTTAGCCTAGTTTGAATTGAGCAATTCGGTCAGTCGCTCGATGGTGACGGGTTTAATCACAAAATCCTTCACCTCGGCAAACTCGCGAGCCCGGTTCATATCTCTTGGATCGATGGATGAACTAACCATGTAAATGGGGAATTCCTTGGTTAGTTTAGTCTTCAGCTTTTCAAAATCCTCCAGAAACATCCATCCATCTACGATCGGCATATTAATGTCTAAGAAGAGGAAGTCGGGGAGGAGTTCGGTATTAGCCGCATTTTTCTCCAGATAAATCAATGCCTCGTTTCCGTTTTCAAAATGCAGAATATTCTGCGCTAGCTTAGCCGATTCAATTAAACGGGTGGCCGTAAATTGAAAAATAGAATCGTCATCAACTAAAGCTACAATGGGCATAGAGGAAGTTACTTACCAAATTTAACAGTAAAAGTCGTTCCATTGTTTTCTTCGCTGAAAATATTAATCTCACCGCCCAACGCTTCAATTTGGTTTTTGATCATAAAAAGGCCAATTCCACGACTTTCGGGGTGATTGTGAAATGTTTTCCTCAGTTTAAAGAGGTGATGGCCGTACTTTTTCAGGTTAATGCCAAGTCCATTATCGCGAATGGTCATTTGAATCCCTCCCTCAGTTTCTGAAGTCAAAAAGTGGATTTCTGGGGTTTTATCCGGATGACGATACTTGAGCGCATTGCTGAGTAAATTAATGAGGATGCTTTCTAGGTAAATATTCGGATAATGAATTTGAGGTGCCGAAGTGAAATCCGAAACAATAACTGCTTGTGTGCTGGTAATTAAGACACTGAGTTGCTGTTTTACGTTTTCCAGCGAATCGCTAAATTGAATCCATTGGCGCTCGATGTCTTTGTTTTGCTTGATTTTCAATACTTCGTTGAGTTCGTGCAAGTGACTCAACATCTTACTGCTCGATTCACGCAGCATTCGTATAAAATTTTTCTTTTCAACTTCATCATCACTCTTTTCATAAAAATCCAAAAGAGAAAGAATATTGCTGACGGGCGATCGAAGGTTATGCGAAACAATTTGGGTGAATTCTTCCAGTTGCTCATTTTTGGCTTTCAGTGTTTCCGCAATAGAACTCAGTTTAGAGTTCTGCTCTAGAATTTTTTCCTCGTTGCGTTTACGCTCAGTAATTTCTCGGCTTGCCAGAACGATAGTTTCAACAGAGCCATTTTCATTAACAATTGGATTTCCATTGGTTTCAAGCCAAATGTATCCGCCACTCTCTTTTAAATAACGCAATTCAGCTTTCACAGCCTTTTGCTCAATGATCAGTTGATTGAATTTTCCGAGTGCGCCTTCCAAATCTTCTGCGTGCACCAACGAGAAAATTGAAGTGCCAATGTGATCTAAATAGTTTTCGCCCAAAATCTGTTTGGTAGACGGGCTTAGATAAATGATTTTACCATGAATATCCACCAGATTGATAAACTCGAGCATGTTATCGGTAAGCGTTCGATAAAGTTGCTCGCTTTTTAAAAGCGATGCCTCGGCTCGTTGTTGTTCGGTGATATCGCGAAAGCTCCAAACCCGCCCCACCACCTCACCTGCCAGAATTTGAGGCTTTGAATAGCGATGCAAGATGCGTCCATTGGTCAGCTCCATAAAATCGTTGCTCTCATCGTGTGGTTTGGCATAAAGCTCACGCACACGGGCTAGAAATTTTTCAGGCTCTTGAATTTTTGAAACAGCTTTGCTCAGCAATACTTCGTCTGGTTGATTGCGTGCTTCGTCTTCAGCAAACCCGAAAATAGCGAGGAAGCGATTATTGTAAATACTGATTCTCCCATCGGTGTTTACCACTAATAAACCATCGGCAGTGGAGTTGACTGCAGCTTGCAAAAGTGAGTATGCCTGAGATGCTTCTTCCTCCATCCTCTTTCGTCCCGTAATATCCACAATGGTGCCAATCATCTTGACAGGCTTGCCTTGCTCTGTCAGAATTTTCCCGCAAGCGGATAACCACTTTTCCTTGCCATCAGGTGGTATTACCCGATGTTCACTTGAATAATCTTGGCCGGTTTGAAGCGATCGATTAATATTCTCCTGCAATTGTTCAACATCTTCGGGGTGGATATAAGGGAGATATTGTTCGTAATTAAAAGTTTGTGACGGCTCGGTCAGATTAAAGATAGCGAGGATTTCATCTGACCAAATTGCCTGATTCGTAAGTAAGTTCCATTCCCATATCCCAATATTCGCGGCTTTCACTGCCAGTGCCAATCGCTGATTGGTTTCTTCTACTGATTGAAGTCTATTGCTTTGATTGGATACTTCGATGGAAATGACAACAATACCGATTATCCGCCCATCATTATCGCGAATGGGGTCATAACGATTTTCCCAAATTTTTCGCGCGAGCAAGTTGTCGCCATATTCTTCCACTTCGCTAAACGATTCTCCGACTAGGGCTCGATCAAAGTTTCGAACAGCCTTGTGATAATCTGTTTTATTCAATTCTTGCAACAGCTTTGATAAACTCATTCCAAGTCCAATATCAATGCCCCATATTTTTTTCATGGTGACCAAGTGTGATTTGGTGAATGAGGTATAGCAATAGTTTTGATCCAGCGAGAACGCGATGAAACCGGGGGAACTTTCTAAGGCAATCGAAAGGAATTGTTCGTTCATCGTGGGGAGGATGTGTGAAAGTAAATTTACAATTATAATATTCTCGAAAAATTGTACTTTACCTAAAATATTACCTAACCCCAAAACAGTATGTTGAAAGAATTTAAAGCTTTTGCCATGCGAGGCAATGTAATTGACCTGGCAGTAGGCGTAGTTATCGGTGGTGCATTCGGAAAAATAGTAGGCTCATTGATCGATGATGTAATTACACCTCTACTATTGAAACCTGCTTTGGAAGCTGCAAAACTATCGCGTTTAGATGAGTTGACAGCGTTCGGAACAGTAAAGTATGGTGTGTTTTTATCTTCGGTGATTAACTTCGTGATCGTTGCCTTCATCCTATTTCTAATCATTAAAGGAATGAATGCCGCGCAAAAGAAAGACGATGCCAAACCTGCAGCACCGGCACCCACACCGGATGACATCAAGCTTCTAACCGAAATCAGAGATTTACTAAAGAAATAGTTATTAAAGAAAAAGGAACGAGTTGCTACTCATTCCTTTTTCTTTATTTTTTGAAACGATCAGAAACGATCAATTCTTTACTTCCGGCTGTGTACTTGTAAAAGCCGTTGCCGCTTTTCACTCCCTTATGTCCCGCTTGCACCATATTGACGAGCAACGGACAAGGTGCATATTTAGGATTGCCAAATCCATCGTGCAGCACACGCAATATCGACAGGCACACATCCAGACCAATAAAGTCGGCTAGTTGAAATGGACCCATCGGATGTGCCATGCCTAACTTCATCACGGTATCAATTTCTTCTACACCTGCTACGCCTTCATACAATGAGTAAATCGCTTCATTAATCATGGGCATTAAAATACGATTGGCAACAAACCCAGGGTAATCGTTTACTTCCACCGGAATTTTACCAAGCTTCTTCGAAAGCTCCATGATTACCTGTGTAGTTTCATTGGTGGTGTTATAGCCACGAATGATTTCCACCAATTTCATAATCGGTACCGGATTCATGAAGTGCATGCCAATCACATGCCCGGGGCTTTTTGTAACAGAGGCAATTTTAGTAATCGAGATGGAAGATGTGTTCGATGCCAGGATGGTTCCAGGCTTTGTATTTTCGTCCAGATCTTTAAATATTTTCAATTTCAAATCTAAGTTTTCCGTAGCTGCTTCCACTACCAATTCCACATCCTGCAAACCTTCTTTCATGAAAGTAGTGGTGCTTAAATTTGCCAAAGTTTGGCTTTTGATTTCAGTTGTGATGGTTCCTTTTTCTACCTGGCGCGAAAGGTTTTTATCGATCGTAGCTATCGCTTTTTTCAATGCCTCTTCAGAAATATCGATGATAGCAACTTTAAAACCATTTTGAGCAAACACGTGCGCAATGCCGTTGCCCATTGTACCCGAACCGATAACTGCCACTTTATTCATAATTACCTAATTTTATTGACGTAAAGATATAGTTTCAATGATAGCCGAAAAATCGAGGGTTAAAAATTTGTCCACCCGGTACCTCAGGTTTTATAAGCAAGGAGTTAATGTCATCCTATTTTTGTTCATGGCTGGCTTCCTTTATTATGAATTTAATACGATCGAAAAGGTTAGGCCAAGTATGGTGTTTTGGCCGATCTATTATGGTTACTTCCTTTATTTGTGGTGGAAAGTAAACCAACACGTTTATCATGTTGAGTTCGATCAGGAGTTTATGTATTTGGCACAGAAGCAGCAAGATGTGTTAATCCCGCTGGAAAACATCAAAGACATTAATTTAATTTCGATCGGAGGTGTTTACAAGGTAGAATTATATGCCAAAGAACTTTTTGGCGATACTTTCTATTTCAAACCTTCGCTTTTGTATCCATTTAATCACAAAAGGAAAGAAGCGTTAGTTGATTTATTGTGGGCCAACATCGAAAAAGCGAAAACCCAAAAACAACATTTTCAAGCAAACGCCCTCCACAGCTAAAATCATCCTGCATGGAGTAGTATCACTTTCTGCTTACTCAATCAAAACCTCCTTTGCGAAACCCATGGCATTAAATCGCAGCGATAATTTTTGAGCGATTGTATCCTGTTCACACTTTTTTCCAGGTGTAAGGTAGTAGTAGAAAAACTTTTGGTTGCGCTTGTACAATTCATTTTCATCGGGTCGACCGAGTAGCTTTACCATATCATCTTGCGAGAGTCCCTTTAGTTTATCTAGCTGAGATGTTAATGATTCAAGCATTTTCTCCCGCTCATGCCCGCAGGCAAATTTGTCGTTCTTCCATTTTTCCAAATCCAGATTGTCTAATTGAGGCAGTGGTTTCCCGCAACTCACCAGAATTAGTGCCAAAACCATTAAATGAACAATGCGATACTTCAAAGTATTTACGTTTAATTTGCAGGCTCAAATGTAATTACATGGCGCTAAAAGTATTCAAGGCGATTTGGTTTCTTTCGTTATTAATTTTCTTGGGTGTGTTTATGTACAATTATGCCGGTTTGCCCGAAGTGGTCAACTTGGTAGATTCCATCGATTCCCCACTTTCGCTTTCGCGTGAAGCGCTGTTTTACAGTTTATTAGCCGTAGCAGCCATTCTCAATGTATTTGTCTTCATCATCAGTAAATTGTATTCCTCCAATCCGGACTTCAAAAGCTGGTTTTATGGGTTGATCACAACGCTTAATATTTTTCTCATCATTGGCGTAAACTTCGTTACCTTATTTAACAGTGCCGAGAAATTCGACTACTCCCGCATCGGAAACATCATTTATGGCAGCCTGTTGCTTGTTGTTCTATGGGTAGCAGCATGGCCAATCTACTCGTTGGTAAAAAAAATATCCGCTAAACAGGCGGTTTGAATTGCCACCAGTTAAAAATTGACAATCAGTAGATTATTGATCAATGTAGTTGACAAGCAACCAGTTGACACACAATTTCTTTATTGATTTGTGCTCAAAAATTATTTTCTTCGAACCTGCATGGAAGAGATTTTTTTAACTATTGATTCTGACTCAATAATTTTTTCATCTTTGCGCGATTAAATCTTTTAAGTTCTAGCTATGGCGAAAGATCCAAGAGAATACGATGAATCCAGTATTAAATCCCTTGACTGGCGCGAACATATACGCTTGCGCCCGGGCATGTACATCGGTAAGTTGGGCGATGGCTCAGCCAAAGATGATGGTATTTACGTGCTGGTAAAAGAAGTGATTGACAACTGTATTGACGAACACATGATGGGTTACGGAAAAGTGATCGATGTAAAGATCACCGACCAGCGTGTGGTAGTTCGCGATTACGGCCGCGGAATTCCGTTAGGAAAAGTGGTAGATGTAGTTTCGAAAATTAATACAGGTGCTAAATACGATTCAGGCGCATTTCAAAAATCGGTGGGTTTGAATGGCGTGGGTACCAAAGCGGTGAACGCTCTTTCGAATTTTTTTAGAGTTCAAGCTTTCCGCGAAGGTCAAACCAAATTAGCTGAGTTTAAAAAAGGCGTGCTGGTTGTCGATCCCAAGCTTACCAAGTCCGAGGAGAAAAACGGTACACTCGTGGAGTTTGAACCCGATAACCAAATGTTTAAGAATTATCATTTCATCCCTGAATACTTGGATGATTTGATGTGGAACTACGCATTTTTAAATGCCGGCCTTACCATCAACTACAATGGTCAGAAATTTTTCTCCAAGGATGGTTTGTTGGATTTGCTCAAACAAAAATCGGATCCGGATGAAATTCGCTATCCAATTATTCATTTCAAAGGAGATGATATCGAAGTAGCACTGACCCACGGCAACCAATACGGTGAAGAATATTATTCCTATGTGAATGGTCAAAACACGACACAAGGAGGTACGCACTTAGCTGCTTTCCGCGAAGGTGTGGTGCGCGGTGTTCGCGATTTTTATAAGAAGGATTTTGATTCTGCGGATATTCGCGCCAGCATC
>JABFSO010000492.1 GCA_013140555.1 Cyclobacteriaceae bacterium
AATATAATCATACCGATGCTTGGTAAAGTTGATAGCATGAATGTTTCGAATGCGGCAGCGGTAGTAGTTTATGAAGCGATGCGACAACGAGGGTTCGAAAGGCAAGAATTTTAATAGGGGAGCGAACCTCAGGAGATGCCATTGCCCCTACTTACGCAGGAATCTCACTGGATGATTATCTTTTTTAATAGAATTACTTCAATTGCCTTTAAGACTAATTTAATTGCTTTTCTATTCAAATGGATAGGAGATTATAAAGTTGATTCAATGAAATTCTAAAATCTCATAACTGTAACTTATAATCTCCTATACACTCATCTATTTTTTCACGCCTGGATCGCGCTTTAAAAATTCATCATACAATTCTGTCTGACGGCTTACCATTGGCATTTGCCAACCATCAATAAAAACATGTGATACATTTGTCTTTGTTTCGAATGGATCGCCTGTGCAAATGAAAAGAGTGGCATTCTTTCCAACTTCAATAGATCCTAACTTATCAGCTACACCGAACAATTCAGCCGGAATAATAGTAATGGCTTTTAAAGCATCTTCTTTATTCATTCCATACGCCACGGCAAATCCTGCATGATAGGGAAGGTTTCGGTAGTTATTATTACCACTTTCTGATTTGATGGCCACTTTAACTCCCTCCTTTTTTAATAGACCCGCATTCGCGTAAGCTTTATCATACCGATCATAGTCGCGGGTTGGTAATTCTAATACACCTCCCGTAATTACAGGAATGCCCGATTTTGCAATTTCATCTGCTACGCGCCAGCCCTCGGCTACGCCAGTTAAAATTACTTTCTTCACTTTCTTTTCCTTCACCCACTTCAGGGCAGCCTGAATATCTTTTGAAGTGTTCGTCTCAACTAATAAAGTTTGCTCACCACGAATTACAGGAACAAGTGCTTGCAATTCTGGGTAGTACCCGGATTTACCTTTTGTAGCGGAATCCAACTTATGATATTGTATGGCTTTGTCCCACACATCATTCAAACTGGATAGCGCCTTTTCAGACGCCTTCTTAATTTCATCGTCTGTTCTGCGATCAAAGAAACCTCTACGGCCCGTATTAGGAAAGTTTAAAACAATTCCTTCAAAACCGGCATACATTTGATCGGGTGTGTAACCATGTAAATTGATTAACGCTGCCGTTCCGGAAAGCATCCCACCTGTTGGAATGGTGAGCGCTGTGGTAACACCACTCACTCGAGTTACCGGAATAGCACTGGCATTTGGGTTGACAGCGGTAAGCGCTTTCATCTGCGGAATGACTTCACCGATCTCATTGAAGTCTGTTGTGCGAGCAACTGCGCTGATCTCATTCAATCCTAAATTAGTGCCTGCATCAATCATTCCCGGATAGATAAACTTTCCTTTGCAGTCGATGATTTCTGTTCCAGAAGGAATAGAAACATTGGCGCCCACGCCTGCAATTTTTCCATCTACAATAAGCACTGTTCCATTTTGAATGGTGCCTTTCGTTACTGTTTCTATGGTGGCATTGGTTAAGGCTACATTTGCATACTTGCCTTTAGGGCTTTGTGCTTGTGTGTGCATCACTACTCCGCATACAATGGCTGCGGCTAGTCCGATAATGGTTTGTAAGCCCTTCATATTATTTCTTATTATCGTTAAACAATTCTGAATCTAAAATAAACTCCGCTCCTTCCATGCAATGATCGAGGTCGCTATTCTTATCGCGCAGCATAGCATTGTCAATGGTTTGCTTCGGATCAACCACCAATCGCATATCATCGGGATCTTTTTCGCGATCGAATCGAACAATACCATCTACAATTGTGTACATAGGAACTCCGTAAATAGACAATGGATGATTTTTAAAAATTACCACATCTCCTTCTTTACCTACTTCCAATGAACCTACTCGATTATCAATGCCAAGCTGTTTGGCCGGATTGATAGTGATTAAAGCCAAAGCTTCCTCATCGGTAAGCGCGCCATACTTTTGTGTTTTGCCTGCTTCGTGATACAAGTGGCGCATCATTTCGGCATCATCTGAATTTATGGATGTAACCACTCCATTGCGGGTAAGGATGGCTGCATTGTATGCTGTGGAATAGTACACTTCAAATTTATAGGCCCACCAATCTGAAAACACAGAAGCCATTGCTCCTTGCGCGGCCAACTCAGGAGCTACTTTGAAACCTTCGTTCACGTGTTGAAACACGATGCGTTTAATTCCAAAATCTTTGCACACTTTCAACATCATGTAAATTTCATCGGCACGATAGCTATGACAATGAATGATGATTTTGTCGTTTAATATATCCGATAGCACTTCGTGTCTATAACTGTAAGCCGGTGGAGCTCCACGAAATCCCTTTATCAATTTATTCTTATTGTATTTACTCCATGCTTCGGCATATTCTTTTGCTTCCGAAAAAGCCTGACGAATGACAAACTCCACTCCCATACGTGTGCGTGGTACGATGCCACTGCCTTCGCCATGACTGCGAGTTGGATTTTCGCCTAAGGCAAATTTAATAGTACGAGGTGCGCCTTCCATTTTCAGCGCTTCAGGATCGAATGTGCCATAACGCAATTTGATTGTTTCGCATTGTCCACCAATGGCATTGGCAGAGCCGTGCATGGCGTGTACGGTAGTAATGCCACCACCCAATGCGCGATAGATTCCTATCTGAAATGGATTGATCACATCTTCTTCGCTTACTTCTGGCGTAATTGGATTGGTGCCTTCGTTGATACCATCTATCGCTATGTGCGAGTGCGCATCAATGATACCTGGCATCACAAAATGCCCCGTAGCATCAATTACTCTTACTCCTGCAGGAGCTTGAATATTTTTAGCGATCTGAGCAATCTTACCATCTTTAATGAGCACGTCTGTTTGCTCGAGGTTGCCCTTGGTTATGGTAATGACCGTACCATTTTTAATCAGCATATTTCCTTTATCTACCTGAGCCATGGCACTAACAAGTACCAGGCTTGAAAAGAAAAGTGTTATTAGTTTCTTCATAAATCTTAACTCTTAATTTTTTGGATTCTTTGTTCCTTCAATGGAGAAACTTCCGCGAGGGCCAATGCTGGCGTTTCCCTTAAACGTATCGCCTTCTACAGTAACTTCTACATCAATTTTAATTGAGTTGCCGCCAAAGCTTAATGAATACGAGTAGGAAAGTTTATTTCCTTCTAATGTTACTGAAGTCATATCTACCGGAGATGGTAATCTACCGCCAGAAACAGTTCCCTTGTAACCACTACCTTCTTTTTTGAAAGTAGCTTTGCCATCATTACTACCTTGTGGCGTTTGTGTAACAGTAGACCAACTTCCTTCAATATCTACTTTTGCATTGGGGTCTGCTTTCTTTTCTTCCTTCACGTCCATCTTATACATCGTGCCGTCTACGAATACGTAACGCACTTTTGACTTTTCATTAAAGTAAGATTTGTCGGAGATCACCAAGTTGGCCATCTTACCCGCTTCTACCGTACCCATGCGATCCGACAAGCCAAGTAGTTGAGCCGGTGCAGTTGTTAAAGCAGCTAGTGCTGCATCTTCTGACAAGCCAGCGCCAATCATTCTGCGTAAGTTGGCAGGAATGTCTTTTGCTTTGGCACTTAGCGTAGAAAATCCAAAGGGAACTCCTGCTTTTGCAAAGGCACTCGCCTGCGCTGTATAATTAGCAACCGCTTCTGCTTTTCTTTTCTCTAATGCTTCTTTTTCCAAATCAGCTGCTGTTTTAGGTTTGGCAACTTCTTTACTTTTTGTTGAGTCAGCTTTTTTATCGGCCTTCTTGTCGTCTTTTTTATCCTCCTTCTTTATTTCTTCTGGCAAATCCAATGACAGAAAAACTTTGGCACCGGATGATTTAATCTTATTTGCGATTGGCCAACCTTCTTTTAGATCAGCAAGGGTAAGTGCAAAGCCCAAATCACTTTTTAACTTGAGAATGCGGTGGGCTTCAAGCATCTTTTCAGATTTAAATAACACAGGCATCTTCTGATCGATTACCGGATAAAATGCTTCCAACACTCTATCACTAGCCGGGCGCTCTAATCCATTTCTATTGGATGCGTATAAACTCTGATATGATTTTGCCTGCGATGCTTGGCGATACAGTTCGCGCCATTTCGCCATCACAGCCATGGTTGTATTGGGATAAACATTGTTCGCACCAGATAATTCGGAATAGAGCGCAGAGTTGCTTAACAAAACCATTTGATCAATTGACTTACCTCCCAGCAAAACAATGCTGCTTTGGCCCGGAAGAAGATTTCCGTATGGAGCTACCTGAGATACTGTAAAGCCCATGTTGCGTAAATCTTCCACTGACTTATCAGCCGGATTCAGCGAATAGCGTACGTCATTTTGTGGCGTTATTCCAGCACGCTCCGGTGATGGATTGCCAGGATCTTTTACACGTTCACGGCTTGCGTCTTCTTTGGGTCGCGCCACTCCCACCCGCGACAAGCCATCGATAAATCCGGCATACAGATACATCGAGTCTGCCTTGATGACAACTGCATCGGCAGGTATGGAGATTCCTTTTCCAACAGATACAATCAAACCATCTTTAATCAAAACGGTAGCCATATCTATTTTCTTACCGGGTGCTTGCACCACATTAACATTGGTAATAGCATAGGTGCGAGATACAGGACGAAGTTCCTTTTCATCCTGTGCGAATAATGAACAAGAGAAGAGCATTAAAATGAAAAGCCCGTGTATCCCTCGAAGCATTGTGTTTGATTTTATCATAGCTATTTATCTTAAGGTGAAAAGATAAGAATAATTGATGAGGATAAGTATATCCTTACAGGAGTGGCTTTAGAAATTGGCAAGTGGAATTGCTCAACCTGCCAGAAGTGTAAAAGAGAAGGTAGATCCAGTTCCCGGTTTACTTTCGATTGCCAATGTGCCCTTATTAAGTTGAACAAATTCCTTCACTAACAACAATCCAAGTCCCATCCCTTTTTCATTGCTGGTGCCTGGCTTGGTAAAATGAAGATTGGTGTTGAGCAATCGGTCGAGATCAGCACTTTCCATTCCCGTGCCCGTGTCTTTAATAAATATGCGGATCGTATTATCCGGCTCTTCAATTGATCCGATTACAATGCTACCTCCGGAATAACTAAACTTAATGGCGTTGCTGATCAAGTTTCTCAAAATTAAATCCAGTTGATTTTTGTCGGCTACTACTTGAATCGTTTCTTCAATTTCTACGGTGACATTCAGTTTCTTAGATAGAATGCTTTCTTGCAACAAATTCACTTTGTTTTGAATCGCCTTTCGTAAAGAAACCTTTTCCGAAACTGTTTTGAGTCCCTTTTGCTGAGCTTGGGCCCAACTTAGCAGGTTTTCTAAATCTGTATAAACAAAATCAACATTGGTTTTAATCTTTTTAGAAAACTCGATAAATTCTTCTTGTGAGATAAATGACTTGTTTAATAAGTCCATCATTCCGCGTAAGCTATTTAATGGCCCGCGCAAATCATGACCAATGATTGACAAAAGCTTATCTTTTGTTGCATTTAGACCGATCAATTGGTGAGCCTGTTGTTCAATCAATTCATTTTTTTCTTTTAATAAACGATTGGCAGCCCGGGCTCTTCTGTTCGTACGAAACAAGATGATAATGAACAATAACATGCATGCGAGCCAGACAATTCCAATATAAATCCCTACACGCTGTGTGTTGATTTCTTGTTCTTTATACTCCGTATCTTTCGTCAGCAAATCAATTTGTGCGTTCTTCAAATTAAGATTGTATTGAGCCTCCAGTAAATTAATCTGCTCACCTCCGCGTTGGTCAGATAGCGAATCATGTAAGGCGAGGTAACGGCCTTGAAACTCATAGGCATTTGAGAAATCGTTGCGCATGGCAAACGCTTCAGACATCAATTGCAAAGTTGTTTCCTGCTCGCCCTTAAAGCCGAAACGCTTCGTGAGAAATAAATTCTCATTCAACACTTTCAGCGCCTTATTGGAATCGCGTAACTTTAAATATGTTTTACCGATTCGAAAGAGAGTAGATGACTTGAGAAAATTGTTGTTCTGGTCGATGGCACTTGCCAAACAAATATCATAGCTCTTGAGCGCATCCGTGTATTTGCCCTCTTCAAAAAAGATATCGCCTAATATGCGATCGGAAAAAGCAAGGCGAAATTTGTCGCTCACATGCTCAGTGACGGATCGATTCACATAATAACGAGCTGAATCAAACTTTCTTAATCGAAGGAATGAGAAAGCAATGTTATTTAAACTTCGACTCATATTGACACGGTGATTGACGCTGCGGGCCAATGTATAGGCTTCCTTAAAAGAGGCAATCGCTTCGCCATATTCATTTTGCTCAAACTGAATGGCTCCAATGGTATTGAGGCAAGCGGCAATCTCCGACTTGTTGTTTAATGCCTTATTGATTGCCATGGCATGTGTGGTGCGCTCAAGTGCCTGCGAATAAATTCCCTTTCGGTAAAAAATCCACCCGATGTTGGTTAGCACTTCACCGAGTGTCCGTTGATCATTCAAACTATCTGCCAAGTTTCTTGCCTCTTCTGCATAGCGTAGTGCCAGATTGCTATCTGTTTCGCGCAAAGCGATTGCTGCTTTATTCAACAGCCTCACTTTTGAGCTGTCCATTTTCGCTTTACGCGCGAGTGAAAGCAAACTATCCGGAGATTGAGAAATACCAACCAACGGAGATAAGAGCAGGACTAAAAGAGCTAACCTCACCATGTTAGTTTATACTATAACTTCAATGATAAAATTAGCGATTGCTTAACAGCTAAAAACTCAAAAAAACAGATAAAACCTACATGTACTATCTTTCATGTACAAATCATATCTAGTGATGAGTGCAGTAGTTTTCTTCTGTATTTCCAATGGGCATGCCTGGAGGAGCAGGTAAAAGGTCTTCGGTTTTAAACTCATCCGGATCATCTTGTAAAGAATAAATTTGTTTTGCCATGAAGCTATAATGTGCCCTCCAATCTTCACCTATAACCGACTTGGTCTGTAGCCAACCTTTTAGTTGGTCAAGTTTCCAAAACAAAATTGCTTTTGTTTCAGCTGATGCAGACTTGGATAAAGCCAGCTTACTCATATTCGTAAATAGCGCGTAGTTCGTTGCCATTTGAATGGCGCCTTCCATGCCTTGTTTGGGAGTAGATTTTATAGTGGCGTTGATCAATCTGTCAATCACATTTTCTAAGCCCGGCAAATTTGTATTACGGGCATGATGCTCAATTAAACGATTTGCACGAGCCGGATTCAGAATCATGCTGAAGGTAAGATCAGCGGCAGTTTCTGCAGCCGACAATGGATCGAATGTCAATTCTGTTTTTAACTTGATTAGCTCCCGATGACGTGAGTAGCCAATGGGACGTGGTGGGATAATTTTCAATAAAGACTCCGGCAACACAAGTGATGCTGGTTCCACTGTTTTTAGCAATGCATCCAGCGCTCTTTTTTCCTGATACGGTGTGAGTAATTCCGTAACTGGCTGTCCATCTCCGCGAAGGGCATACCGATAATTCAAGCCACCAATCATTTTTACGGCTGCTTCTGCCTGATAGCGATGAAAAAAATACATTGGCACCAATGCTTCTTCCAACATAGCCATAGGCGCACCTAGCTTGATGTTCTTCTCTCCGAAATTTTTGAGAGCTAGCGCGCGAATTTCCATTACCCGATTTAATTCATCTACCGGATCTTTGCCATTGTCCCACAAGTGTGTGTAAGGGTGTGCGCCTCCGAGCGGGCGGGCATCCTGATCAGACAAAAATGTTTGTCCTGCCTTTAGCGAGTTTTGAATGATCTGTTCAAGGGCGCTCTCTTCATTTGTTCCTTGCGGAAAATCCTGATAGCCCCACGTAATTGAAACTTTATCAAACGAACCTATTTTAGTATCGTAGGCTTCACTCAAATCAATTTTACCATCTTTAATTTTTGCAATAGGGTGCGGGTAGTCCATCACTGATGACATACTTTCTGCACTGGAAGAATACGCATGTGCCAAACCAAGTGTGTGACCTACTTCATGAGCTGCTAATTGACGCAAGCGGGCGAGCGCCATCTCTTCCATTTCTTTTGATACAGGTTTACCATCTTCATACGGAGCCAATAAACCTTCGGCAATCAAATAATCCTGACGCACTCGCAGCGATCCCAACACAACATGACCTTTGATGATCTCTCCAGTTCTCGGATCCGTAACACCACCGCCATACGACCAGCCACGCGTAGAGCGATGCACCCAATTGATCATGTTGTAGCGCACATCCATCGG
>JABFSO010000445.1 GCA_013140555.1 Cyclobacteriaceae bacterium
CCAGTCGGTTGAACTTAACCCTGGCAGGTTGCTCCTCAGCAGAGCCCGCTTCCGTTTCAGTTAAACAATGCAAAATTCAAATCAGTAATCTATATTTACAACCTGTCAAAATTCCCAGCCACTTACCAAAGGAATTTTAGCATTGCGTAATCTGCCGAACGCAGTAAAATTTGACTACGATGTACCCCATCGGGCAATGGAGACCTATCATAATTGTTGAAATTAGAAAAAGAACAATTTGACTTAATACAGGTGTTTATTGAACAAAATCAAATTGACGCTGAGGGTGCATTTGTAATTGAATGAGGATCAACGCTGCCCTAGCTTCACAGTTTATCCAAATCAGCAAACTAGTTCATTGTGTTTGTTGGTGAGGAACATCAACAACGGCAGAAAATATTGTTTAATAGAATTCTGTAAACTTTGACATCCTGCCTTCATATTTGTTTATTATGTTTTCACCTTTTACTACTTTCTCATTTTGAATTACATCACCCATTCGAATATGAATTGAAAATCCAAAATCAGGTTTTTCCATAAATTCCTTCTTACCTTCTTTTCTTAGAACATAGTTATTTTCAAATAGATGAGGATCCTTAATTTTAATAGCTCTGTTATAAGCTGAAAAAGGTGTACCGTCATTTTCTGCGTTTAAAATGAATTTCTCCAAGCAATCAATTGTTGAGTCTAATTCTCCTATGAATTGATTCATAAAAAAACCCATAAATATTTGTTCCTCTATTTTATCATAGTATCTAATTCTAAATGCATTTTCCAAAATTTCTATGAACAAGGGGTCCCAATCTTTGGTTATGTCACCGTTAACCCTAGATAATATATTTTTCAGTTTTTCAAATCTGTCAAAATGATAGTAATAATTTTCTCTTTCTTTTAAACTAAATACAATTATAGCTTTCAGATATTTTTCCACCGAAGTACTAGCAAGTGTTAGACCTTGAATTACTTGATTATTATTTAGTAAGACTCGAGCAGCAATGTAATCACGATAACCAAGATCCATTAGCCAATGTCCCGTATATACCTTTTCAGTCCAACTAATAGTTTTGTCCATAGTAATTATTGTTAACGTTGTACATCTGCAGTATAGATTTTTCGAAGCTACATTCTGCCTACCGATCCAAAGCGTCTGGTTAAGGAAAACCGAACTCGAGCGGAAGTTACTTCCACGTTCTCGTAAATAAAAGCTACAATACGGTTTTTATGAAACTGCTTCTCTGCTTAATAGGCCTCGTAACATGGTATAAAATAAGTGGCAAAAGTTGATAATGCAAATGAACAGAAGATTTGCGCAGATTGAGGACAGCAGTAAGACTAAAACAAAATACGGATCACTGAGAAGGAAGTGGATGAACTATAATCTAATCATTTAAGTATCTGGATTTATTGGAATGTCAGGAAACTGCTGTCGCAAAAGATCTTCCAATTCTTTATCTCTTTTTATTAACATTACTATCCTTTGATTGTAGTTCTCAATCTTGAAATTTTTGCCCACTATTGACGCTAATCCCTTGCTCTTAAATATCTTGATAGCTTGTTTATAATCATCATTTGCAAGCACCAAATCAATTAACTCACCACGTTCTTTTGCCCAACTTTCTATATCAATTTCTTTAATAAATGAATGGTAGTTTGCTTTGATTCCAATAATGCTTTTGCCTGAAGATACGTTTGTATCCTTGAAATAGTGGTCAACTTTAGCCGATACATATTTTGATATTTCTTTCTCTCGTTCCCTCTTAAGTAGTTTCAAAATGTCTTTTTTTGTTTTGTCTACTCGATTTTCCGTATGGCCAATCTCCAAATCCAATTTCTGCAGGATCACTTCATCCAAAAGAAAGTTTTCAATATCAGGAACATTAAGTGGAAAAATACTCTGACTTTGTAATTTATCAAGGCGGTTTTTTGAAATATAGTCTCCATCAATAATGCCTATAGCCTTTCTATTTGACATTGGGAGCCTATTAAATGCTTTTGTAAAGTTTATTACCGAAAGACATCCGCCTACTGGCTTAATGATATAATTCGAGAAAAGTATATTATAGATTTGTTCATCAAGGCTACCAGCTTCTCCTTCACAAAATAGTACATCTTGGCGGCTACCTAATAGTTCCATTAATAGTACTTGCGGAATATCATTTTTGGGTATTGATTCTAATTCAAAATAATTTGGGTATTTAAAATTCCTAAGCCACAATCTCTTTGCCCGAACCCGAGAAGCTGCAAAGTCAAGATCATGCGTCAGGTAAATAAATTTGGAATCAGGTATTTCGTTCTCTATTGTATCCCATAATTTTTTGTGTATTGTAGGATGTAGGTACATCTCTGGCTCATCAACAACAACGAATCCATTTTCTGGAGATTGAAGTGTTTTAGCAATTACAAACAATGCCACTTTTTCTCCATCGCTCATTTCAGTAGCGGGAAACGAAATTCCATCCCTATGAGCTCTAATATTTATTCCATCGTCAAGGGAAAGGCTTAAATGACTAAAAACTGAATTCCATATGTCTAAGGTTCGTTCAAGCTTAGTCCTATTTGGCGGCTCGATGGCGAGTCCCACTTTCTGACTTTCTTGCACTTTCTTTCTATAATTTTTTAATGATTCTACGTCATCAGCCAATAAGTGCTGAAAAAGAATACCAAATTCATCATTGGATGTTTCAAAACGCAATTCTTCATTGTCCTTATCTGCGGTATGTATTTTTCTCAGCTCCTCAGCCGTGCTTTTTTGACTCTTGATATTATTAAACTCTGGTAGTTGAAGAATTCTTTGTGCCGATACAATGACCCCATTATGCTTAACATGATTCATAAGACCCCTTGCCAAGAATGTCTTACCAGCTCCATTCGAACCAATAATAACTAGGTCTTTGTTAAAAAAGTCAACTTTTGAAAAGAAATCAAAAACAAGTTTAAATTGTAAAAATGCTTTCTGGATTTCCTCTTCACGACCTTCCTGTTGTCGTTTGAATATTGGCTTGTCTTCTTCTTGTAGTGGGCTGTATATTCTGGAAGGGCCATAGCCAGAAGGGAATGCTTTACTAACTTTATTCAAGGCTTCAGCCAGCATCTGCGTATAATCCGTAGAGAATTCATTTACACTGATAAATGATTTCAAATTTAGGAGTTCAGAATGAACTTCATTATAAAGACTCAGCAATTCCTCCTTGACACCGGCATCAGCACCAAGTTTCTTTGCATAATCAATTTTATCAATGGTAGATTCGATTAAGTTCGCAACCGCGTATGGTGGATAATCCACTTTCATAGAAATAAATTCTAATAGAATGTAATTTTAATGTGCCCTACAGCTATCATGAGTATGCATTCATGAATTAAATTCACCGTTACCCAAATTATTAAAAGCCCTGGTCACAATTCATTTAATTTACAATAACTCAAATGACAGTCATTAGTTGCAAACTAAGAACAGCAGTTTAGGCTAAAAAAACTACCGATAGTTGGGGCCTGACTATTACTAATCTTATAATATAGAATATGCTCTATAGCCATTGTTAGTAGCCGCTGTATTTTTTTTTCCACTGACTTAATTTTTGTAACCATTCCTGTTTTGTTTTAGAATTTGGTTGCTTATTAATAGCTTCATCTAAAGTACTTAAACAAACATGCATGCTATTTGCATTTTCAGCTTCTGCTCTGTCATTTAAAAATGCAGCTAAGTATTTGTCTTGTTGATTTATATTAAAGCTAATTGCATCATTTGCCGCTTTAATAGCCTCAACATATTTACCTTGCCCGCGATAGATTTTACTTAATTTTTGAAGATTAAACTCATTGTCTTCTTCAAAGTTCTCAAATTGATTTTTAGCTAAATCAAATTCTTCTGCCTCAATTAACAAATCTACATACTGTGATTTTTTATAGTCGGAGTCTAAATTAGATGAATCAAAATTTACTTTTGCCAAGGCTAATACTTTATCCATTTTTGCTCTACTATTTACTTTGTCGCCATTATATTTATGGTATTTGTAAAAGCTAAGAAGAGTTATTGCGAAATTGAATCTTAGACTATCATTAAAATCAATATTGGCTGGGGTTGGCAAGTTATCAACAATTATTTCAAAGTATTCTGGAAAGTTATATGCAAGATGTCCACTAATCTTGCCCAGTATTTTATACGGCTGGTCGTAACGTGAGTCTAAAGCGTCAATAATTTTTCTGACAAATGAATCGATTTGCCTATCAATGTACTTGATCTTTAAATCACCATAATCTCTATCGTTATAAGCAATAAACTCATAAAATGACAATGTTATTGAGAGCGGACAATCAGCTAATCCAAGAACTAGATCAACTATTTTTTTTGCTTTTGCTTTATCCTTCTCTTTATTTGCAATTCTAGCTATTTGGAGTAAAGCAAAAGGGTCATTAGGCTTTAGTTTTAGGACTTCTTCGAATTTCTCAGAAGCAGATGAAGACTCTTCAATCTTAAAATAAAACTTACCGATGTGGTGTAAAATAGTTGCCTTGTGTATATCAGTTTTTGCAGTTATTAGAAATTCGCTTAGGGTGGTAATTGCCTTGAGTGTCTCTTCTTTGTATTTATCATGTTGATTCCGTTTGTCTATTCGAAATATTTTGATTTCGGCCAACTCTATTGACAAAAGGTTTTCATAATAGGATATATTTTCCGAAATGAGAGGATTGATTCTCTGCATTAAAGAATCTATTTGCGAAATGATTGTTATGTCTGTGCACTGAACAATGGAATAGAGTATTACTTGTTTTAGTTCCTTGTCAGTTGTGTCCGAAAAGATTTTTTCAATAAGATCACGGTGATTAAACATGACATTATAAAAACTGATGTCTTTAAGTTCATTATGCTGCATTAAATACCTTTTTACCTTTTCCTCAAATTCCGTTTCCCACTGAAGATTTGTTACTTCGGATTTGATTGAGTCTAACACAATTTGGTGTGTGCTATAGTTCCTATTATCATCTTTACCTAATATCGTATTATCTAACAGTTTTGCAATGCCTACTCTCCCAATTAGTTTCTCTAAGAATGACTGCGTTATGAAGCGATTGGCAATGAAGTTTAAGGCAGCTAACTCCTTTTCGTTTACTTGTTTTATTTTCCCTATAATTCTATTAGATATTGTTTGATTTTTATCTGCGTCAGTTAAACGATTGATTTCTTCTAATTCAGAAATTAGGGAATCCCAATTAAACAAATTATTCTTAATAGCGGAGCTTAGAATTCTAAGAATTAGAGGGTGTTTTCCGGTGTATGCTAGAATTTTTTGTTCTTTAGTTTTTTCTAATTTAATATTCCCATCAAAAAGAATTTTACTTGCAATTTCCTCTGATACCTCGCTTAATTTTATAGAATGGTCATCATTTAAAGCCTTTGTGAGTGACGAAATTAGACAAACCGATTTTTTCTTATTGTGCTTTATAAAAGATTCATAGATATCGGAAGCACTAGTATTGATATTGTCAAAAATAATACAAACGCTATAAGACTCTAAAATTGTAGAAAGGTTAATTAACTTGTCAAACTTTGCGATCTTAATCGCATTAAAGTCAATTTTCAAATTCTGAACTGAATCACCTTCAATCCATAAAACTGTATCGTATTTTTTTAATAGCTTTTGAGCTACACCAATTGTGATTTCAGTTTTACCAATACCACTTAACCCGTAGATTTGAACTAATGATTGAGCGTCTAGCTTGCCAATAATTTCATTTTCTTCTTTACGTTCATAATAAGTTCCCTTATGTGATGGTATTTGAGAAGTCTTTGGAAGAATCTTGTATAGTTCAAATGAAGACGGGAGATATTTGAAGATATCGTCTACAATGTGCGATGCAATTATTTTGTCAAGAATTGTCTCCGCTATCTTTTCAGAATCATATGGAATTATCTTTTGAGATATTTTATTATCAATAGCGTTTTCTATTAGGTCACCAAGTCTAGATGTTCCGGCATACCTATTGGAAAACAAATAAATTGCCTGTGCCGTACTATGATTTTTTATAGCACTATTGATATCACTAAGTGGTTTTTCAAAGTCATCAAAATAGCCTACGTCAGTTCCCGACTGACCAATAATTTCATATTGTGTATCAGCGAAGTCTGCCGTATATCCGACTGGTTTGGCACAAAGGTTTTGTCCTTTATGGTTTACCTTTTCATTAAGGATAAGTTCAAGGATTAGTCTAGAAAAGATCTCAAATTCTTCTCCGTTAAGTATTTTAAGGTCGTCTGTTACCTTATTTTTGAAGTTTCTTTCTAAGATCATTTAAATCATTTTTGGGCTGTTTGGAATTTATTTTACCTGTGCTGTAACATAAGCGCCTGTTCTAATCTAAACCTTGCGTCTACTCTCAAAAAATTGCGCCTATCTCTGTGATATCTCTATAAGTACTATCAATTATTTGTGCTTCGAAATACAGATATTAAGCCGTTCTTTGATATCATCAAATTTCGATCTTCCCTCCCAGACTGCCAAAAAAAGTCTTGTCGTAAAATCTCTACAAAACCGTGTAGAGTTTTCATGACAAGAAAGTCCAGATTTTTTTTATCTTGGCGCGGATCAATTGTCTGAATCAGGATTTGAGGATTTCCTGATTGACAGGATTATGATTAAAGTCAGAAAGGGTTGTGTTGGATAAAGTGTTGTCAAGAAACTTGAGGATCCTTAGCGCAGGCTAGGATAGCTGGGGGGCTTAATCACAAAGCCAATCTGTTTTGTCCATTTATGGGATGAGTGGAAATATATGCTTTGCCATGGAAAGAAAACCTTCAATACTTAAGTAAGAATCGCGTTTTTAGAGATATATTGCCAAAATCGATCAATTTAAAATGTTAACTTCAGGGGTTAACTCAAATGGCTTCAGAAAAATGAAAGAACCAGAGCTTATAGGTTACACAAATTTGACCATGCTTCTCGAACTTATTCGCAAATCTGCTTGTACTCATACGGACATAAATCATTTTAAATCACTTATGATTGGAGTTAATTTTGACCTCATACTCACACCAACGAATAATCACCAATAAAACTGTCAAGAATATTTTTGATTTCTTGTATGGAGATTTTGAATTTGTTGGATATAATTCGATTCTACTATAGAAATACCTATTGCTGTTTAAAAAAATGCTGGAACATTTAGAAAGAAATAATAGGATTATAAGAGAATTTATTGATAGGTACTCAAAAAAAAAGCGACCAATTGAAGTTTCGTTTCGTGATCTAATACCTGAGTTGTCGAAAATTGATAGACATACTCATTTGATTCATCCATACCCAGCAAAACTACTTGCACATATCCCTAATCTTTTTATCAACAACTCAATTCTTTCGAAAGAGCAAGATTATGTTCTGGATCCTTTTTGTGGTACGGGGACTGTTTTGCTTGAGTCTGCCCTCTATAAAAGGCGAGCTTTAGGGGCTGATGCAAATCCTCTTGCCCAAATGATAGCAAAGGCAAAGACATGTAAATTGAATGGGGAAAGATTGCAAAAAGAGTTATGCTCCTTGCTAAAAAAATCCAGAAATTATAAACTGATAAAAATCCCTGATTTTTCGAATAGAGACTATTGGTTTGCAGAACAAACTCAAATACAACTTGCTAAGATCTATTCGGCAATAGTCAAGATAAAAAATGAGAATGTTAGGACTTTCTTCTTAGTTAATTTCTCTAACTGTATAAGAAAAGTAAGTTATGCTGATCCGCGGGTCTCGGTTCCTGTAAGAATTAATAAGAACAGATTTAAATTAAACGATGATAGGCATAAGAAAATAAAAATCAGGTTGGCTCAATTAAATAAAATGGATGTCTTTGAAAAATTCGAGTCGATTTGTACTGATAATATTGAACGAATCAAAAAGTTAAAAATAGAAACTGGAAGTGTAGAGATAATTTCAAATGATGCTAGAAAATTGACTACAAAGATCGGAGGAAAAAAAAGACTTAAAAGGAATTGCATACAATTGATAATTACTTCGCCTCCTTATGCAGGTGCCCAAAAGTATATTAGAGCTTCGAGTCTTAGTCTAGGGTGGCTTGGCATAGCAAAAAATGGTCAACTCAAAAAACTTGATAACGAAAGCATTGGGCGAGAAAGCTTTTTAGCTAAAGAAAAAACTCTAACTAAAACTGGTATACCTGAAGCAGATAATCTTATAAAAAAGATTTATGAAATTAATGAAACGAGGGCCACTATTGTATCAACATATCTCAACGAAATGAAGGTTGCGCTTAGTGAATCCTATCG
>JABFSO010000078.1 GCA_013140555.1 Cyclobacteriaceae bacterium
GAGGTGGCGAGGCGTTACGCCCAGAATAGAAGCAAGGTATTGCAATGGAATCTCACGAATCAGCAAGGGCTCTTTGGCCATCATTTTTTCGTAGCGGTCTGCCGCGCTCAACAAAATAGAATCAAGCCTACTTTCATCGATGCAACAAATTTGCCATTCTAATATACCTACATAAAATGCGCTGAAGGCTGCAATTTCTTTTTGCAGCACTTGCAAATCTTTTTTTGAAATCCACCACACGGTGGTGTCGGTAACTGCGCGGATGCTTTCACGCGCGGGCGTTTCCTTCAGAAAGCTAACCAGCGAAGTGACAAAGTTATTGGAGTTGGTGGCGTAGGTTGTTTTTTCATCACCATCCACCAGAATGAAGTAGTGTACAAAACCGCTTTCAATAAAGCCGAGATGACGACACACTTTTCCTTCTTCTGACAGTAAGTCGCCTTTCTTAAAAACTTCGCGATGAAAACGAGCGGCCATTTTGGACGAATCCGAATCGTTGAATCCTTGTGATTGAAAATAGCCCACCAAATGTTGCATACAACAAATAAACGCAAGGCAGCGGCCTAATCAAACAGCCATCAATTATTTTTGATCGGTTGTAATTTTAAACACCTTCACCCGACTAATCCTAAACAATTTGAGGGCAATGAGGTTAGCTAAACAGCTACGCGGCAATTATGGCATCTGAAAGAGAGTTTACCAACCTCATTGAGCAAAACAGGGGCATCATCTTTAAGGTGATACGCCTGTATGTTCACCACGAGGAAGACGAACGCGACTTGTTTCAGGAGATTCTCTTCCAGGCGTGGCGATCATTCCCTCAATTTAAGGGTGATTCAAAATTTTCAACATGGCTCTATCGGGTGGCGCTCAATACAGTGCTCACCTTCAAGAGACGCCCACAGTTGGTAGTGCCGCATGAAGATTTGTCGTTGCTCAAAACCAGTTCGGGCGATAAAATACAAAGTGAAGAATCAGAAGCTTTGTACATCGCCATTCGCGAACTTAACGAAATCGACCGGATGATCATTACGTTGCATCTGGATGGATACGAGAACGAAGAGATTGCAGAAATATCCGGCTTAACAAAAAATAATACAGCCGTAAAGCTGCACCGGATCAAAGAGACGATAACGAAGAAATTAAAATTGCTGTGATGATGGATTTGCAGGAAGCATGGAAAAAGCTGGAGAACGATAAACTCACCAAACCGGTGACAGGGGCGGTGCATATTCAAAAAAAATCAAAACACCCCGTACAAAAACTAAAAACAGCTTATTTGCAAACAACCGGTTTTTCGGTGCTATTTCTCATCTGTTTTATTGCCCTCTTCTTTTACTTTCACGAGCCTTTAGTAAAAATCGGATTGGTGATGGTCATTATTTCTTACATCTTCTTTTTCATCACCAACTTTTCGATGTATCGAAAAATCAATGTGGTGCTGCCGATCGATAAAAGTTTAAAACAAGTACTCGCGCACACACATCAATTTATTACAGACAACATTCGGTTTCAAAAAAGAGTAGCGTTATTCATTTACCCCGTTGCGGGCACAGCTGGTTTTATGATGGGTGGCTCGATTGGTGGCGGCAACGTAGAGAAGATGATGCAGGACACAACCGTTTTGATTATCGGGGGCATAGTGATGGCTGTGCTCACACCGCTCTGTTATCTTCTGGCGAACTGGATGTACAAAATATCCTACGGCAAATGCCTGGTTGAATTACAAGAGCGAATCGATCAATTGGAAGACCCGAATTAGATGGATGTTCGCTATATTGGCATTCAAACCATATAGCAAAACATGCGCACCATTTTCTTCTTTGGGTTGCTGATTGCAGCCACTCAACTTACGCAGGCTCAAACCAAACAACCCGATTGGGAGAAAGTGCAGGATGAAACCATCCGTCACTTTCAAGCGATATTAAAAATCAATTCCAGTGTGGCTACCGGCTACGAAGCTCCGGTGGTTGAATATTTAAAATCCGTTCTCGACAAAGAAGGAATTGCGACTCAGGTTTTTTACAACGACCTTAAACAACCCAACTTAGTAGCGCGCCTCAAAGGCAGCGGCAAGAAGAAACCAGTGTTGCTGATGGCTCACACCGATGTGGTAAGTGTTGATACGACAAAATGGATTCATCCACCTTTTTCGGCTACACGCGATGGCGGCTATGTGTATGCCCGCGGAGCAGTGGACGACAAAGACAATGTAGTAGCAGCCTTGATGGTGATGTTGCAACTCAAGCGAATGAACATAGCGCTTGACCGCGATGTGATTTTTTTGGCGGAAGCCGGAGAGGAATCCAACACAAAAGTGGGAATCGATTTTATGGTGAAAGAACATTGGGATGCCATTGATGCCGAGTTCTGTTTTGCCGAAGGCGGAGGTGTTACCAGAAAAGAAGGTAAAATTTTATATGCCGCTGTTTCAACTACCGAAAAAGTTCCTAACGGAGTGAAACTCATCGCACGCGGCACAGCGGGCCACGGCTCGGTGCCACTTCAAGACAATGCCATTGTGCACTTATCGCAAGCCATTGCTAAACTTGCTGCATGGCAAACACCCATGCGATTGAATGAAACGACTCGCACATTTTTTACACGATTAGCGGCCATCAGTGCACCTGCCGATGCAGAGCGCTACATGGCCGTTGTGACAGGCAAAGGAGCTGAGAAGGCGCAGGAATATTTTGCAGTTAAGGAACCACGCATGCACTCTACATTGCGCACGTCTATTTCACCCAACATTTTTAAAGGTGGCTATTTGAGCAACGTCATTCCGAGTGAAGCCGAAGCAACTCTTGATGTGCGTGCGCTGCCGGATGAAGACATGCCCGCGCTGTTGGCAGAAATGAAACGTGTGATCAACGATTCACAAATTGAAATTGTACCCAACACGCGTAACCTTCGCCCCTCCGCACGCCCTTCACGATTGGAATCGGAAGCGTTTGTCACTACCGAAGCGGCTGTGAAGAAAATTTATAATACCGTTACCATTCCCACCATGCCTACGGGTGCTACCGACATGGCATTTTTGCGTGCAAAGGGAATTGAGTGCTATGGCATCGGCCCGATGACGGACATTGAAGATGGCCCTAAAGGATTTGCCGCGCACAGCGATCAGGAACGAATTTTAGAAGAGTCGCTGCACAAGTTCGTTCAATTCAATTGGGAGTTGATTTTTAATCTGGCAAAGGCGAATTGATTTTAGGAGAACGATGAAGAAACTGAAACTTGAGGAGCTAGGACGTATTTCGGTCGATCAATTCAAAGAGACCGAAAAACTGCCGGTGTGTATTTTGTTGGATAACGTGCGCAGCCTTCACAATGTGGGCTCAGCCTTTCGGACGGCCGATGCATTTCGGATTTCAAAAATTATTTTGACCGGAATCACCGGCACACCTCCGCACCGCGAAATTCATAAGACCGCACTAGGAGCTACCGAGTCGGTGGAGTGGTCGTATGTTGAAAACACAGCAGCAGCCATCCGTCAACTGAAAGCCGAAGGATTTATCATTGTGTTGATTGAGCAGACGAATGAAAGCAAACCCCTTCACGAATACCCCATCGACCGCAATCAAAAGTATTGCCTCGTTTTTGGCAATGAAGTAGAAGGCGTCAGCGAGGAGGCCATTGAGTTAGGCGATGTCGCCTTAGAAATCCCACAAAGCGGAACAAAACACTCACTGAATATCTCCGTGTGCGTGGGGATAGTGGCGTGGGAGTTTTCTAAACAATTCGTTAATTCGATAATTAGCTAATTCGATGATTCGGTAATTAATAGAAGTAGATGACATGATTAACACCAACAAATCAATTATCTAATTAACACAGGCATCAACAAATCAACGAATTAACGAATCAACGAATTAACATGACTTTCCCACCCATCGCAGAAATAAAAAAAGAACTACAGCACACCGATGTGGACGTGCTGATGGAACTTTGTTTGCGATTGGCAAAATACAAGAAAGAGAACAAAGAACTGTTGGGCTATTTGCTTTTTGAATCGCAGAATGAAACCAGCTATGTGCGACAGATCAAAGAAGACATCGATACTCAGTTTGAAGAACTAAGAGGCAAAAATACTTACCTCCTGAAAAAGATGTTGCGGAAGATTTTGCGATTTACAAACCGACACATCAAATATTCCAATGTAGCTGAAACCGATTTGGAGTTGCGTATCTATTTTTGTCAGAAGGTAAAAGAAGCCAACGTGCCGTTGAAGAGCAGTCCCACGTTGTACAACCTCTATCACGGACAGCTTAAGAAGATCGAGGCCACACTTTCCAAACTCCCCGAAGACATCCAAGGCGACTACACGAGAGCGATTGAGCTAATTCGTTAATTTACTAATTCGGTAATTCGATAATAAATCAAAACATCTGGATATTTGAACAATAATAATTTCCAAATCACCGAATTAAATAATAAGGTTCTTCTGACATTAACGAATCAACAAATCATCGAATTAACGAATTAAGATATGACCTACGACTACATCATCATCGGTGCCGGTTCAGCCGGATGTATTTTGGCCAATCGCTTGTCCGAAGATCCTTCTAAAACTGTATTGTTGATCGAAGCAGGCGGCAAGGACACCAAACCTGAAATTCATATTCCACAAGCCTATTTAAAATTGCATCACAGCAATGTGGACTGGAATTGCTATTACACAACACCGCAAAAATATCTTAACAATCGCCAGATCTATCATCCGCGAGGTAAGGTGATCGGTGGCTCAAGTTCAACCAATGCCATGGCCTACATTCGCGGACAACGCGAAGACTATGACAGCTGGAAAGCAATGGGAAACGAAGGCTGGGGCTATGAGGATGTGTTACCCTATTTTAAAAAGTCAGAACACAACGAGCAGTTTGAAAATGATTTTCACGCGAAGGGTGGCCCGTTAAATGTAACACAAGCCTATTGGTACCACACCGTCATGGGACAAGCATTTATCAAGGCGTGTGCCGAAAAAGGCATTCCGGAAAATAATGATGTGAACGGAGCCACGCAGGAAGGAGCGGGTTGGTTTCAATACACCATGAAGAACAGCCGGAGATGGAGTGCCGCGCGTGCATTTTTGTTGCCGGCTATGAACCGCACCAATCTCAGCATTGTACGAGGTGCCTTGTGCAAGCAAATTATTTTGGAAGGCGAAATGGCGCGAGGTGTTGAGTTCATGACGGGAAGCAGCAGCACGATGGTGGCACGTGCCAAGAAAGAAGTGATCGTTTGTGCAGGTGCCTTTGAGTCACCCAAGTTATTGATGCTCTCCGGCATTGGAGCGAAAGAAGAGTTGCAACACCACAACATCGAATTGAAAAAAGATTTGCCGGGTGTAGGTAAAAATTTACACGACCACATTTTTTATCCAGTCAGCAGCTTGGCAAACATAAAATCGAATAACTACTACTTGCCGTGGTATCGACAAGCAGCTGCACTAGTGGAGTATCTCTTTACCAAAAGCGGCCCAATGTCCATCGGACCTTTAGAAGCCGTAGCATTTGTAAAATCTTCTCCGGAAAAATCCCGTCCCGATATACAGTTTCAGTTTACACCCACCAACGCGGGCATGGATAAAGTAGCCGACATGTATGATATGAGTTCGTTCCCGTCCGCAGATGGCTATTCTATTTTCCCGGCACAAGTGCGACCTGAAAGTCGGGGTACGATTACTTTGCAGTCCGCAGACTTTTCTGCACCACCATTGATTGATCCGAACTATTTGCATCAGGAAGAAGATCAAAAAATTCAGGTAGCCGGAGGGCGAAAAGCGCTGGAGGTTTTGGAGGCAGATGCGTTTGCATCGATTCGAATCAAAAACCACATTCCGAAGCAGCGCGATTCGGATGAAGCTTGGCTGGCACATATTCGTGAGACGGCTGAATGTATTTATCATCCGGTGGGCACCTGCAAAATGGGAGTGGATGAAATGGCGGTGGTCGATCCGCAATTGCGTGTGAAAGGATTTTACAATCTGCGCGTGATCGATGCCTCGGTGATGCCGATCATCAGCAGTGGCAACACGAACGCACCCACGATGATGATTGCAGAGAAAGGCGCTGATTTAATTAAGACAGTATATTAATAAGTATTTTTACTGATAAAATTTTTAGACTTAGTGTCTTAGTGTCTTGGTGCCTTGGTGGCAAAATTTAAAACACTAGAAAATGATTTCAATATTTTTCACACACTCCTACAAAAAATTTACCCGATCGGTGTCTTTTGAAAAAGAACTGGCGAAGGGAATTTTTATGGGCATGCTCGCTTTAATGGTCGTAGCCTATTCGCTGGTTCTCGGCTTTGCTCTCGAAGGTATTATTACGAATCAATTACATCAACCGGATAGCCTCGGGTTTGTGAATAAGTTGTTGCTCTATTATTTCGTAGCGGAATTTGTCATGCGCTATTTCATGCAAAACGTGCCGGCTTTGGATGTGCAGCCGTACCTTCATCTGCCCATCAAGCGATCGAGCATTGCTCATTACTTGTTATCAAAATCAATTTTACATGTATTCAACGCCTCGGTGTTATTAATCTTCACACCCTTCGCCTTTACCGTAGTTGCCAAACAGTGGGGCACCAGTGCCGCTTTCAGTTGGCTGGCGTCTCTTATATTTTTAAGCCTCTGCGCTCATTACCTTGTTATCTATTACAAAAAGAAATTAGATGACAGCCTGCTTGGAATGGCTGCTCTTATTCTTGTTTTTGGATCGTTCGCAGCAGCTGATTACTACCAGTGGTTTAAGTTTTCGGATGTTTCATCTTTCATTTTTAATCTTGGATCAGGTTCGTACATATTAATAGTTATCACCATCATTCTTTTCGCTTTTTTATATTATCTCAATTATGGTGTGATCGTCAATGGCATGTATGCCGAAGACTGGAGTTCTGAAAAAGACAGCGCCACCGAATGGGGTAAGTACAGCGACTGGCAAATTTTACGTGGTTTCGGAACGTATGGCGAATGGATCAGCCTTGAGTTGAAATTGATCTTGCGCAACAAGCGCCCACGCACATTTGTGGTGTTGAGCGCACTGCTTCTGTTATACGGACTGATTTTTTACAATGGCGATGAGCTTCAAAAAATGCCCGGCTTCGTTTTGTTCGTAGGCATGTTTATCACAGGCGCTTTCATGATCAACTACGGACAGTTATTGTATAGCTGGCAAAGCGGTCATTTTGATTTTACATTTACCCGACCTATCTCTGTCAGACAATTCATCGAATCAAAATATTGGCTTCTTTGTACGGCAACACTGGTTGCTTTTGTATTGAGTTTGCCGTACGCCTATTTTGGATGGTACATCATTCTAGCGCATTTGGTAATGATGTTGTTCAATATGGGCATCAATGTGTTTATCATTATGAATTTGGCCATGTGGGGACCGCAGAAAATTGATTTAAAGAAAGGTTCTACTTTTAATTACGAAGGGGTAGGTGCTGCGCAGTGGATCATGGCAATCCCGATCATGCTGGCACCTTATGTAATCTACCTTCCATTTAAATTGATCTTCTCAACGCAAGTGGGTTTGTTGGCTGTAGGCGTTACCGGATTAATTGGCATTGCCTTGCGACCCTACCTCATCACACTTACTACCAAACGCTTTACCAATAAAAAATATGAAATAGCTGCAGGCTTCCGCAAAGAATAAACAAAAGTACTTATGATAGAAATACAAGGACTTAAAAAGAGGTACAAAGAGGCCACTGTTGTGGATATCGACCAACTTTCCATTGGCAGCAATGAAAGCTTTGGACTGGTTGGTAATAATGGAGCAGGCAAGACTACGCTTTTTCGAATGATCTTAGATCTGGTTAAAACTACCAGTGGCACCGTTACCATCAACGGAAAGAGTGTGCAAGGAAACGATGAATGGAAAAAGTTTGTGGGTTCATTTTTGGATGAAGGATTTTTAATTCCTTACCTCACACCTGATGAGTACTTTCGGTTTGTTGGCAACCTGCACGGTTACAATGCCGCAGATCTTAAATCCTTATTGGAAAAATTCGAAGTGCTCTTTCATGGAGAAATCACCGGCAAGAACAAATACATTGGCGACCTCTCGAAAGGCAATCTGAAAAAAGTGGGCATTGCAGCTTCGTTTATCGGCAACCCGCAAATCATTATGCTGGACGAGCCTTTTGAAAACCTTGATCCCACTTCACAAATCCGCTTGAAGGAGTTGCTGCAAGCCGAACGAAAACTAAGACAAGTTACGTACCTGATTTCCAGCCACGACCTTAACCA
>JABFSO010000338.1 GCA_013140555.1 Cyclobacteriaceae bacterium
CACATTAGGCAAATCGGTAGCAATAATATCAAAGTTAATTTGTGGCGAAAGCATCGCTCCATCCAACTTCAGTAAAACCTCTACCGGATATTTGCTGCGCATTTGGGTCGTAGTGGCCAAGGTCTGATCGGAGATGACTGGTGCAAACGAAGTCATTTGTTTGTAGCTAGCCACCAATGCTAATTGCCCGGTATAAGGGTCGCCATACCAACTAATGCGGCTGCCTTTGTTGATGCTAAATTCTTTGTTGATGACATCGTAAAGCGTGAAGTTGTAAAAACCACGCTCGAATTCAAAAGCACCAAACATGGTGAACTCGCCTTTGGTATCTAACTGAAGACGAATATCTCCATTTCCATTTCCCCGAATGATATCACCTGATTTAATGTCGAAGATGATTTCGCAATATGCATCTGGAGTAATATCAAGATTCAAATCGAGCGTGATGCCGGTGGGTTCGGCTTTTGGTTTGATCTTGGAAGCTATTTTTTTGAGTTGAGCAGAGTCGCTCAGGTTAACGAACGAGATAAAATCTTTTTTCTCTACATTTTCAGTGCCGCCCATTGGAATAAAAACGCGTGTATTTTTTTCGGATTTGGCGGTAGCAGAAATTTTCATGTTTTCGAGCGGGCCAAACATGTTGAGAAATCCAGTGCCATACGCTTGGCCGTAGAAAGAAGAATTATCTTTTGCACTTGTATTTAATAATTGAAAATTCTTGAAGTCAGCTTCGAGATTAATTCTGAATAAAGAGTAATTTTTATGAGTGAGGTATCCGGAGAGTCTTCCTTTATTATTGAAAATATCGGTAAGTGTGATGTCATCAAAAATCACTTTGTTGGATGTCATGCCCAGTGTGCCGTTGAACTGATAGACGGTTTTTAAGTAATCCACCATCATTTGACCATTTTCGATAATGCCAGTTCCGTTTACCAGTGGTTTGTTAAAACTTCCTGTGATTTTGTATTTGCCTGATAGTGTTCCATCAATTTTAGAAAAGATGCCGCGCAAAAACGGTTCAATTGTTTTAAGATTTGTTTTTTCTAAAGTGGCATTTAGCTGAAGGGGTTCTGGTTGATTGGGGTCGAACACACCTAATACAGAAACGGTGCGCTTGCCCAACCTGTCAATTGTGAAATCGATGTCAAATTGTTTTGTTTCCCGATTCCAGATATTGGTTCCGTTCAAATCGCCAATTAGAAAATTATTCACTGTAAAGGCGCCCACGGAGAAGTTGTTCTGAAAATAGGGGCTATGATATAAATCGCGAGCAATGACTTCGCCATTCATGATGCCGCTGAATTTTTCGGTGCTGATAGTATTTAAAATATCCAGATTAAAATTTTTGATTTGCAGCGTTACTGTTGGCTCACTTTTTTGTGAAACTTCTCCATTGATGGAAATGGATTCATTTTCGTTTACTAATTCCAAGTGGTGAATGCTCCATTCAGAACCGTTGTTTAAAAGATAATTTTGCGGATTGATTCGCCACTCTTTATCTAGGGCGCGCAACCGGGTGGGCAATATTTTTATTTTGGTGCTGTCGCGTAAAAAGTCGATTTCAGATTGAAGTCGTAAAATATTGGTAGTACCAACCTGATCGGCATCTAGTGTAAAGTTGGCATGACCTTTATCCCAAATAAGTTCGGCAAACAGATCTTTCGATTGAAATGAATTGGATAAGCGTTGCTTTTGTGAATTGATGGTAAGCATGGTCAGCACATTCACACTATCTCGGATTTTAGAGCCCGATAGTTCAATATCATTGCCAACAAAATGTTTGCCTTCAACAGTCACCGAGTCGATGGTGGTGAACGCTTGTAAAATGGAAGTAATACCATTTGTAAACTTGCCTTTGATTTGCGTGCCTTTAGAAATCTGTACATCTACATTGGCAAGATCAAAAATAGGATTGATGTTGTTGAGTTTGATTTTAAAGTTCGCGTCATAGACTTGCACGCTTTTATCTTTTTTGGCGTAGTAGTTTTGAATGTCGGTTTTATTATTCTTTACATTCAACATGAATTCTTTGAAAAGCTTCGAGAAGTCATTGAACAGAGTTGAGTAATAGTAACTGCCATTTAGTTCAACATCAGCCAACGAACTTAGGACCTGCAATTGACGCTGATTATTCTGATGTTGCGAATTGATGTGAAGCGAATCAAGCGATAGTTCTTTGTCGCGATATTGCACAAAAGTTTTACGGAAAACGGCATCGCCAAACAAGCTATCAATCTGCAATCCTTTCGTATCGATATTTAAGTAAGTAGAAATGAAAAGATGATCTTTTATTAACCCAATGCGATGAAAATTGGCAGTATCTAGCTTCGCTTTTAGTTTTACCAGATTAACTCCTTTACGTAGGTCAACCGAACCTACAACATTAAATTGTAGATTGGGATCGTCAATTACCAATTCTCCGTTAAACAACTGACTGGCAAAACGAGCATTGGTTGAAATGTTGGTGTAATTGTATTTTCGAATGCCAATCGACTGAATATTTCCACGCAATAAGAAGTCCGCAGATTTTACAGTTAAGCCGGTGCCTTTAATTTGTCCGTTCAGCGTAACCTTTTGGAAGTTAGTTGTGTCTTTGAAATATTTTCCAAGGTCGAAACTTGTGAGTGCAAGATTTCCGCTATAAGTTGATTTCTCGATTTCTTTCTGGTTAATTTTTAGGTTTATATCAGATTGAATTCGTCCCAGGCTTCCCATGAAATCGCCATCAGCAACAAAGTCGGTTACATATCCTGTGAAAGTTCCGGTCAAACGAAACTGCTCCAACGGTTTGAGTAAATTGTAGTAATTATCGGGCAATAGAAACGCCAAGTCCCGTATGTCCACATTGCCTTTCTTAACATCTAATTTTATAAATGTGTCTTTGATCGTAGGCAAACCGTCCATTTGCAAAGACCCCTCAATGTTTGTTTTGCCCAATTGAACGTTCATTTTTCGGTACATGAAACGCGATATTTTACCGCTAAATTCTCCATCAATGTGTAGAGGTTCAGGTAATGGAGATTTGCCATTCGAGAAAAGAGCTAAATCAAGCGGGTCAATGTGTGTGTCTTTTAATTTTGCTTTGATATTGACTTTGTTATTGAAATCACTAAGGTCCGCCTGACTCTTGTAACTAAGAATAACTGTATCGGTAACATGGCTATGAGGAGTAGTTAGATTGAGCCCCAAAAATTCCATGGAGGTTTGAGATATGAGAAAATAAGTTCGAAGGTCTATGATCTCTAATCCGCTGCGATGATCTTTTGCTTGCAAGGAGTTCAAACGGAAATCGATCGTATCGCCAATTACCCGAAACGCTTCAATATCAGCTTCTACATTTACTTTGAAGTGGTGATAGTCAAATCCGTTTTTGATGGAATCACTCTCGGTTTCGTTCAAACTAAATTTGGAATCTTCTAAATCAATTTCTCCAATATGAATTTTAGGCGGATTGCCACCACCGGAAGATTTGCCGCTGAGCCGATGAATAAATACATCGATGTTTAAATTTTTTAAAGTGGGTGTCTCATCGATTGTTTTCAAATGAACTTCCGCCCCCTTCAGATCTACTCCATCAATATTGATATCATTGTTTTCTAAAAGACTTCGCAGCCGAAAATTGACACTCATTTTATTGACAGCGATCATGGTATCTTGCTCCGGGTCAATGATTGACACCCCTTCTAATTCAAGCCGGTCATACCATCTCAGATAGAACTTATCAAATCGAATGGTAAAGCCAGATACTTCAGAAAATTGCCTGGTATAGCGCCCAATCAGCATTTTTTGTATGCCGGGCAACTGTAATAGGAAAAAGGAGACAACCAAAAAGGTCAAAGTGAGGTAGGCCCCATAAAGAACAAACTTCTTGAGCCATGCAAACACACGGATTTTAATAACTTGCAGGTTCATTCTCAATACATGTCGCCTATTTTACTTGCCATTGAGTCTTCTTGCGATGAAACTTCGGCCTCCATTATTCAACATGGCAAGGTACTTAATAATGTTATTGCCTCACAGAGCATTCACCAGAAATACGGTGGGGTAGTGCCCGAGCTTGCTTCGCGGGCTCATCAGCAAAATATTCTCATGGTAGTCAACGAATGTCTGAGCACATCGGGTATATCGAAAAAGGAATTAAACGCTATTGCCTTTACCCGCGGTCCCGGATTGATGGGGTCACTTTTGGTGGGTGTTTCTTTTGCGAAGGGCATGGCCTGGTCACTCGGCTTGCCGTTGATTGAAGTGAACCACATGGAAGCACATGTGCTGGCGCACTTTATCGATGAACCCAAACCCGTTTTTCCTTTTTTGTGTTTGACTGTGAGCGGTGGGCATACACAGATTGTGCTGGTAGAAGACTACCTGAATATGAAAGTAATTGGAGAAACACAAGATGATGCGGTAGGTGAGGCATTTGATAAAGCTGCCAAGATGATGGGACTTCCTTATCCGGGTGGGCCTTTGATAGATCAATACGCTAAGTTGGGCAACGCAAAGGCATATAAATTTTCGGAGACAACCATGGCTGGTTTAGATTTTTCATTTAGTGGAATAAAGACATCGCTGCTTTATTTTTTACGAGATCAAAAGAAGTTGGACCCCAGGTTTGTTGAAAAAAACAGAGATGACATTTGCGCCAGCCTGCAACGCAGCTTGGTGGATATGCTTCTGCAAAAAGTAAAAAAGGCAGCGAAAGAAACAGGCATTCGTCAGGTGGCGATAGCCGGAGGCGTATCTGCAAATAGCGGACTGCGTGACGGTTTGAAAAAGATAGCGGAGGAATTGGGTTGGACTATTTTTATTCCGGAATTTCAATATTGTACCGATAATGCAGCCATGATTGCAATGGCAGCACATTATAAATATTTGAAAGGTGAATTTTGTACTTTAGATGTTGCACCTGTCGCTTATATGGCGATTGGAGACTAATCGCTGAACTTCCACTAAACCCCCGAGGTTATGTGGCGGATATTTACAAACCTCGGAGGTTTAGCTGAAAAAAGATTGAAGTAAAAATGAAGTTGATATTTAAACCGGGCGATCAAACCTCCGAGGTTTATTAATCCGCGGATCGGTAACCTCGGAGGTTTAGCTGAAAAAAGATTGAAGTAAAAATGAAGTTGATATTTAAACCGGGCGATCAAAAAAAATATGTCAAAGTGATACAGTCAAATGATGTGGCTGCGTTTCATGGAGAGGTGTTGCACGCGGTGTATTCTACTTTTTCACTCGCACGCGATTTTGAATGGTCATCACGATTGTTTTTTATTGAGATGAAAGACGATGACGAGGAGGGAGTTGGCACATTTCTCAGTATCGATCATAAAAGCCCAGCATTTGTGGGAGAAGAAGTGACGATTACCGCTACGGTAGTGAAATTGGACAGAAATGAACTTACTTGCGCAATTGAGGCCAAAGTAGGAGCTCGCACCATTGCTACAGGAACCACTGGCCAGAAAATGTTGAAGAAAGAAAAATTGAATCAGTTGTTTACCCAACCGAAATGAAAGGACGATTTACAAACGATATTAACATCAAAAACAAACAAGCTACTTTTCAATACGAGCTGCTCGAAAAATTTATTGCCGGCATTGCGTTGATGGGCACTGAGATTAAATCCATTCGCGAAGGGAAAGTAAATTTACAAGACGGATTTTGCTATTTTCATTCCGGACAAGTTTTTGCGAAGGGCGTCAACATTACGCCTTATTCACAAGGCACCCATTATAACCATGAGGCCGCGCGCGAACGAAAGTTGTTGTTGAAAAAATCAGAAATTGCCAGACTCGAGTCGAAGGTGGAAGAAAAAGGGTTGACACTTATTCCGATTCGATTATTTATTAATGAACGCGGATTTGCTAAATTGGAGATTGCTTTAGCGCGTGGAAAGAAGACACATGATAAGCGCAACAGCATCAAAGAACGTGATGTGAAACGTGAATTGAGCAGAGTGAAAATTCGATAGCATGGAAGGAACATTTGGTGTTTGCAGATTGTCGGTTGTTAGTGTTCGGAAAGATCCGCAAAATCTTTCTTTGCAGGTATCCCAATTGCTGTTTGGCGATCATTATGAAGTGATCAGTGTTAGTTCTGATAAGAATTGGATTCAGATACGAATTTATTTTGATCAGGTGGAGGGATGGATTTCACGTACACAGCATCATGCAATCGCGCCCGAGTATTTTGATCAGATCAATACGGCTGATTTTAAAATTACCACCGATGTGTGTTCAACGATTCTTTACAAAAAAACTCCACTTTCTATTTTGATGGGAAGCATCGTACCCATTTCGCAGTCGGAATTATTTAAAATGGAGGAGCAATTTGCCTTTAATGGTGAATCGAAAAGTTTAGGACAAAAACGCGAGTTTGAGTTTCTAAAATTAATTGCACTGAAGTACTTAAACGCTCCGGAAATGGAAGGTGGCAAAACGCCTTTCGGTATTGACGGGCTCGGGCTTGTACAAATGGTGCATCGTATTTGTGGATATTCTTTAGGGCACTCGCTCGAAAATCTGCAGCGACATGGAAGAAAGGTAGAATCGGAGTCTGCCAAGGCAGGCGATCTGGCTTTTTTATCGGAACTTAATCAGGGAACCAAGTCAGTGGGATTGTTAATGGAGGAAAATAAAATTTTGCATGTGGATGGACGCGTGCGCTTGGATACCTGGGCCAATGGAAATCTAATTGATGCTGAAACAAAACACGAATCGCACATTGTAGAATCATTCAGACGCTATCTGAATGAATAGAAAATGCCTTCTTTTTTTTAGATTACGATTCCTTCTAAAGTAGTTCACCTCTTTTTTAAATACTTCTAATCGCAAACGCCCTTTGCATTAACCACTATTTGGTTTTATCTTTTACCCTTGATTGGAACAATTCGAAAGTCGATCACTCGATTTTAAAACAATTGAATCATGAATAGCCGGGTTCTTGTATTAAACCAAGACTATAGCCCGCTGATGGTTTGTTCAGTGGAAAGGGCTTTTATTCTGGTTTATTTAAACAAAAGTGAAATGGTGAGGCCAGCAAATGGCTATCGCCTCAATACGATTACGCGAAGCTTCCCCATGCCTTCCGTCATCCGTTTGAATCGCTATGTCAATGCGCCTTATAAAGGAGTTAACCTCACCCGACAAAATATTTTTAAGCGCGACAACAACGAATGCCAGTATTGTGGCACGCGCAGAGATTTAACACTCGATCATGTCATTCCTAGTTCGAAAGGTGGGCCTCATAGCTGGACGAATCTCGTGACTGCTTGCAAAAAGTGCAATGCGAAAAAAGGAGATAACACGCCAGAGGCGGCCAATATGCCTTTGAAACGGAAACCATATAAGCCGAGCTATGCGCTATTTTTGCGCGATGTGACAGGTTTTAGCCACAATGAGTGGGACGAGTTTTTGGAAGCGAAGGCTTCCGCTTAAAATTTCAAAGTAAATACAGTCTTCACATCCAACTCAGAGACAACACTCAGTGAGCCGTTGTGCATTTGCATGATTTGACGAGATAGCGCCAAGCCAATACCGGATCCTGTCTTTTTCGTAGTGAAGAAAGGAACGAATATCCGGTTGATTGCTTCCGGTATAATTCCGGGGCCGTTGTCTGTTACTTCAATTGTAATAGATTGTCCGTTGTACTTTCCAATCAATTCTATTTTTGCATTCTCGGTTTGATACAACGCTTCCATGGCGTTTTTGATCAAGTTGATCAATACTTGCCCGATCATTTCTTCATCTACTTCAAGGGTGAGATAATCCGATTCGCAGATTAAAATAAATTCAACGGATGTTTTCTTGATTTCTGTTCTCATCAAATGAGCAGCATGCTCGAGTAAATCCTTCAGCTTTACAGTTTTGAGTTTTGGCTGTGGCAGTGAAGTGTATTCGCGGTAAGCGTCAATAAACTGAATCAAACCTTTGCTTCTGTTTTCTATCGTGGCTAAACCTTCGCGCAAGTCTTCGGCTCCTTCCGATTTCAATTCGTAATTAATTTCTTTCTTCACCATGTCCTGATCTAAGATTTCTCTTAGCGTTGAAGTAAGCGAAGAGATAGGAGTGATGGAGTTCATGATTTCATGCCGCAGCACGCGCGTCAGGTTTTGCCATGCTTCCAATTCTTGTTTTTGCAATTCCGTTTGAATGTTCTGTAGCGTTACCACTTTCACCGTATTTCCGCGAATGCGTAATTCGGTGGCTTGAATGGTTAACAAAAATTCGTTCCCCACTTTATACAGAGCACTCTTT
>JABFSO010000168.1 GCA_013140555.1 Cyclobacteriaceae bacterium
CTTTGCTGAGGTAGCGTTGCACAATGCCGGGGCCACACACGCACTCTTTCTCCGGGTGATGATAGTAGCCACACGGGCATGGATTCATGCTGGCCACCAACATAAAATTAGCAGGGTAGTCAATCGAAACTTTCGCGCGCGAAATCGTTACGCGTCTTTCTTCCATCGGCTGGCGCATCACTTCCAAAACGGTGCGTTTAAATTCCGGAAGCTCATCTAAAAATAAAACTCCGTTGTGCGACAAAGAAATCTCTCCGGGCTGTGGATTTCCTCCACCACCTACTAAGGCAACATCAGAAATAGTATGATGTGGAGATCGAAAAGGACGCGTGGTCATGAGCGATGCATCCGATCCCACCTTTCCGGCAACGGAATGAATCTTGGTGGTTTCGAGTGCTTCGTTGAGCGTAAGAGGTGGCAAGATGGAAGGCAACCGTTTTGCCAACATGGTTTTACCTGCACCGGGTGGGCCAATCATAATCGCATTGTGTCCACCGGCAGCGGCAATCTCCAGCGCTCGCTTGATGTTCTCCTGCCCTTGCACATCGCGGAAATCGGCATCGTAGCTATTGAGTTTGCTTTGAAACACTTCGCGTGTATCGACTACGAGCGGCTCGATCACCAAATGGCCTTCGATAAAATCAATGGCCTCCTGCAATGTCTCCACTCCGATAATGTCAAGGTTATTGACAATGGCGGCTTCGCGCGCGTTAGCCTTGGGTAAAATCAGTCCTTTAAAATTTTCCTTACGGGATTGGATGGATATCGGCAACACGCCTTTGATGGGTCGCAACTTTCCGTCCAACGAAAGTTCTCCCATGATTACATATTGTTCGAGCAACTCCGTTTCGATTTGACCGGAGGCCGAAAGGATACAGAGTGCGATGGGCAAATCGTAGGCGGAACCTTCTTTGCGAATATCAGCCGGTGCTAAGTTGACAACCACTTTGTTGCGTGGAAAAAAGTAGTGCAAACTTTTCATTGCCGACTCAACTCGATGCTGACTTTCCTTGATGGCATTGTCGGGCAAACCGGTCAGAAAAAATTTCTGTCCCTGACTCACATCTACTTCCACCGCAATGGTTTTTGCGTCTACGCCATGCACTGCACTGCCAAATGTTTTTGCTACCATGTAATTCTAAAATGATCTGCAAAGTTTACACAAACTCTGCGTTGCTGCAAGAACGAATCAATGGGGAAAGTAAAATGAAATCAGGCCAATTGTTTTTCGATCAGCAACATCAGGATATGAATGATTTTAATATGCACTTCCTGAATGCGATCGGCATAGCCGAAGTGGGGAACTCGTAATTCAATATCGGCCAAAGGTGCCAGTTTACCACCATCCTTTCCGGAAAGGATAATCACCTTCATTCCTTTTTCACGTGCCGTTTCTGCGGCCCGAATGATATTGGCCGAATTGCCGCTCGTGCTGATGCCGAGCAACACATCGCCTTTATTACCCAATGCTTCTAAGTAGCGCGAGAAAACAAATTCGTAGCCGTAATCATTACTCACGCATGAGATGTGACTGGGATCGGAAATGCAAATAGCGGGAATGGCTTTGCGTGGCTCACGGTATTTGCCGGTCAGTTCTTCAGCAAAGTGCATGGCATCGCAATGTGAACCGCCATTGCCACACGATATTACTTTTCCACCTTGGCGGATCGATTCTGCAATGGCATTAGATGCTTTTTCAATCTGTTGCAGATTGGCAGGGTCGCTGATAAATTTTTGAAGTACTTCGGCTGCTTGTTGCAGCTCGGCAGAAATGATGGATTGAAAACTCATAAACCTATAAGGCTTTTTTCGCAGCCTCGGTTAAATCATAGACTTTGGCTTTCAGGGTGTTGTTTTCGAGACGCATGGCTTCGCGCTCACGCTCGGCATCTTTCGAATCGCGCCAGCTCCAAAATGCCTCCACACCAAACAATATTATTCCGAACAGCGCCCCCCATTTAAATAAACCAATCTTATCAAGAAGACTGAATAAAATAGAGCTGTTGAAATCCATGTAAACGGTAAAAATAAGCGCAGCGAGATGATAGAGACCGAAGACGAGGAGGAAGATGAGTCTGCGTTTATTCATTGGTTAACTGTTTAATTAACGGAATTAAGTCTACAAACTTACCCTTTTTACAATCACTCAAAAATGAAAATTTTAACAAAACCTTACGCGAACCAGCCTGTCAATCACAAAAAGGTTCTCAGGCACCCCTTTATTTACACCGTTTTTTGAATATCAATCAATTTGCGGTAGATGCCATTCTTCGCACTCAATTGCTCATGGCTTCCGCGCTCGGCAATACGTCCTTCCTGAATCACTACAATTTCATCGGCATGTTGAATAGTGCTCAGTCGGTGCGCAATGACAATCGATGTGCGGTTTTTCATCAGGTTAAACAAAGCCTCCTGTACCAACTTTTCTGATTCCGAATCGAGGGCGGAAGTGGCTTCATCCAAAATAAGGATGGGCGGATTTTTCAACACGGCTCGTGCAATGCTGAGTCGCTGACGCTGTCCGCCCGAAAGCTTTGAACCGCGTTCGCCAATATAGGTTTGGTAGCCGTCTTCTGCCTGAGTAATGAAGTCGTGTGCATTGGCAATTTTAGCAGCACGGATCACATCTTCTTCACTGACATGAGGCATGCCAAAAGCGATGTTGTTATAGATTGTGTCGTTGAACAAAATGGATTCTTGTGTGACAACGCCCATTTGTTTGCGCAGCGATTCTAACTCATAATCCACTAGCGAAACACCATCCAGCAATACTTCACCGTTGCCGGGATCATAAAAGCGCGGCACTAAATCGGCCAAAGTAGATTTACCTCCGCCCGATGGGCCTACCAGCGCCAGTGTTTTTCCTTTTTCGATGGTGAGATTGATATTTTCCAACACGTTGTGCGCATCGTAGGCAAAAGAAACGTTTTTGAATTCGATGGACTTTTCAAATGATTTTAATTCGATCGCATCGGGTTTACTTTTGATGAGCGGCTCCTGATCGATGATGGAAAAAATGCGCGTGGCCGATGCCGTTCCGCGCTGCAACGAAGTAATGCCGTTTGAGAAGTTTTTGGCAGGCTGGATGATCATGGCAAAAACACCTAAAAATGTCATGAATGCAGCTGGCGATATATCTGACGTCTCCGATAACACCATCTTTCCGCCAAAGTAGATGATCCCTGAAATAATCGATACGCCTAAAATTTCAGAAACTGGAGACGCCAGTTCATTCTTGTAAGCCATTGATTTACTGGTAACCCGATAAAACGCACTTTCCTTTTCAATGCGATCGATTACAAAATTGCGTGCATTAAAAGCGTTGATTACCCTCATACCACTGAAAGTCTCGTCCAGCACATTCAGAATTCTTCCCAATGATTCCTGACTTTGCTTCGCTTGCTTTTTGAGACGTTTAATGATTTCAGCTAAAACACCACCAGTTAAAGGAAGAACCATTAGCGTAAAAAACGTAAGCTTTGGCGAAATTGAGAACAACACAAAAAAATTAACGATTATAGTAATCGGCTCTTTCAGCACCGCTTTCAATCCATTCATTACCGCATTTTCCACCTCTCCAACATCGTTTGTAAATCTGGAAATCAAATCTCCTTTTCTTTCGCTATTGAAATAGCCGATATGTAGTCTGGTCACTTTTGTAAAAATATCCATTCGTATATTCTTAACCAGATCGACACGGATTTTTGTCGCTACGATACGCTCTAAATAGCGAAACAAGTTGGCGAGTATTACACAGCCTAAGATCAGAGCACAAACAAAAAGAAGTGAGTTGAGAGATCCATGAACAATTACCACTTCTATGAAATAATGATTAAAAGCGTCAACGACATAATTTGATGAAAATTCGAATGCAGGCATCGGTGGGATTGTCAGCACATTTTCTTTTTGCTTGAACAAAACGTCCAGCATGGGCATGACCAAAAGAATATTGAATGCACCAAAAATGCTTCCAAGTAAAGTGTACACAAAGAAAAACGTCATCCTTCTTGGAAGGCGATTGGCATAGTTGAGAACCCTAAAGAATACCTTCATTGCAATGATTTAAAATTCGTATGTACGTGCCGGAATATTCCACCGCAAGCCTAGAGACGTAAGCGAGGTGTTTGTATTGTAAAAAGCCAAATCGCACTCGCTCTTGCGGATGGTTTGGCGCAACTCCAAAAACACATTGTGCTTCAACATATATGAAGCCGATGCATCCAGAAACGTGATATTATTTGCATGGCCCTGGCCAACAAAATTTCCATATTCGGCCTTTCTCGTGGTGTAATCTTTCAACACATTGCCTCCATAGTTTTCACTGGGTCCATCTCTACCCACGGTGGCCATGATCATTTTTGCTGTCAGGTTCAATTTAGGAAGTGGCTGGTAGCGCACAATTGCAACCAACTCATTAAAATTAGCTCCGAGCGGGTGCGCCAGCGGCTGACTGTAATTACTGTAGCTACTGCCGGTATTGTGTGTGTATGTATAAGGCCGCACGGTGTTGTATTCCAATTGCAAATCCAGATTGGATATACCGGCTACATCGATATACTTTCCACCCAACTGAAAAGCATATTTATTTCCCCACCAGCCTTTGCCGGCTTTAATTTCGGCAATCACAAACTCATCGAGCAGTGCTTGTCCGTAGAACGAAATCCCTTTGAATGCATTCCATTTGAAATCCAAACCAAGCAACGCATTATCGCTGCTGCCAAATTGTTGTTCGATAGCACGATAAAAGATAACCGGGTTGAGGTAACTCAAATCAAACGTACCGCGATTTACGGGATCGTCCGGAGTGAAAACAATAGATTCAAAAATGCCGAGGTTGAATTTTTTACCAATGTTGATACTAGCATGATGCAGCGCCATGTAACGGTCTAAATAGCGCTCGTTTTTTGTAGTGCCGAGTAGTGCCACCGGATCGTTGGCCGTCATTCGGTTTAATTGAAACAGATAATTGATCTTCCACACTTTGGCATTCATGCGCAAAAACAAATTCGGTGGCGAATAATCTGAAAAGATGAGCGAGCGATAGCCATTGCCAATAAAGCTGCGGTCGTGCCCGAATTGAAAATAGATGTGCTTGGTAATATTAAAGTCGATGTAGGCTCTCGCCTGAAAAAAATCGAAGCCCGTATTTTTGTACTCTTTCACAAAACCTTCGTGGGGCAAACTACCCTGTAGTGATGATCCCTGAAAATTTTCTTTCGCGTAAGAAGGTAAAATCAACTGGTTGTCGGTGACATAGGTGTAAAACCCAATCTTCTTGTCGATCATACCTCGGATTTCAATTCCACGCGTATTGATGGTAAGCGTTTCGTCCAGACGCGAATCCTTGCCTGCGCCTACATGTAGTACCGGGCTAATATGCAAGTCGAAGGCGGGTTCATCCACATACCCCATATCCGCTTTTTTACGATACAATCGTTTCAGAAAAGGCTTGGCGCTATTGCTGTATTCGGCCTTGCTCCACTCCCAACTGTCATTTTGAAAATAATCGTAGTTAAATTGGTCAGCTTGGCTGATGAAAACCGAATCGCGTGCTTTCAGCGAGTCGAGGTAGGCAATGGCCTGGTCGCGTTTGATGGTACGTACGGCCGTAAACCATTCCGGGGCAATCCGCCCGGTTTTAATTTCATACCGCGAAAGCCAGTGATAAACATCGTCATTTAAGGGGATGTTCGTACTTTGAGCCACCACTTGAAAGGAAAGGATGATGGCTAAAATGGCTAAAATGGGCTTTTTCATCATATCTAAGGCGGGCTAACCAAGGAAATTACGGGCAAATTACCTGTTTTAAACAAATTCTAAATCCTCTCTTTGCAAATCAGTTGGGGTTATCTATTTTTGCAATCCCTAAAAAAAGCATGGCACATTCCATGCGGGACACAAAAACTAGAGAATACCATGAAAAAAAGCATTCACCCAGAGTATAAAGAAGTGATTTTTTGGGATACTTCCAGCGATGTTAAATTTTTATCGCGCTCTACCTCCATTCCAAAAGAAACCATAAAATGGACGGACGGAAAAGATTACCCAGTTATCAAGGTCGAGGTGAGCTCTGCATCACATCCTTTCTTCACTGGTAAGAAAATGTTTGTGGATACTGCAGGTCGCGTGGAGAAATTCCAGAAGAAATACGGCAAGAAATAATTTGTTTGACCATAGCAATTATAAAGAGCCCCTTTTTTGGGGCTTTTTTTATGGAAAAAAGGCGCGCGTAACCTGATCTGAATGCGTACCTTTGAAATAGACTTTATGCCATTTTTATGAGCAATTCACAACTGCAATTTGAATTACATCAGTTCATCGATCGGGTGAAGGATACCGAAGTCTTAAATGCCATTCATACGCTGCTGAAATCGCAAATAGATATTATAGCTCATAGCGCAGATGGCAAAGGCCTGACCAAGTATGATGTTGACAAAATGCTTCAAGATTCAGAAGAAGATATTTCCGCAGGCCGATTAATCAAACACCAAGACCTAAAAGAAGAAATAAGTAATTGGAGAAAGAAATAATTTGGACTATCCGGGCGAAAGAAGACCTTCAGCAAATTTACGAGTTCAATAGTTTGGTGATGGGAGAAGAGAAGGCCTTCCAGCTGATTGAGCAACTCGTAAAAAAGGTCGATGTTTTATCGAATAAAATTTCCGGAGGCACCCGATACATGAGCCAAATTGCTCCTCAAATCAACTATCAAAAATTAATTTTAGATAATCATTTAATTATTTTCAGAGAAGAAGGAAATCGTGTTGTTGTGAACAGAATATTTGATGCCCGACAAGACCCTAAAAAACTAAATTTGTAAATCTTATAAACGCCCCGTGTTGAATCTCATCCTTTTCGATAACCCCACTATTCGTCAAAACCTGCTGCCATTTACATTCACACGACCGGTAGCACAAATTCGTTGTGGTATTTTTACCATTGCCGAAAAGTGGGAAAAGTACTTACAGGTAGCACCCTCCTATTCCACGGAAGTGTATCTGACCAAAAAATTTCCTGTCACTATCACCACCGACAATCTGTGGGTCAACGGTGCGGTTTGTCCGGATGCTGAATTAGTAGCCGCCATTCATCAACTCAACTCGGGCGATGCCATCGTAAAAGACGCGATGATTCTGGCCATACGAACGCCCGATGATGAAGTACCCGAAGTGATCACCGGCAAAGTCACTAATTATACAGCACCTGTCACCATCATCGATCAGGTGTGGAAAATCTTTCAATTCAACGGTGCGCAAATTCGAAGTGACTTTCAACTTATTACCAAAGCCGGTAGCTCGATCGGTATTCAAGATCCATACACGCGCGCTTACGCGGAAGAAAATATTTTCATCGAAGCAGGAGCCAAAGTGTATGCTTCCGTTTTAAACGCTTCCACCGGTCCGATTTACATTGGCAAAAATGCCGAAGTACAAGAGGGAGCGGTGATTCGTGGTCCGTTTGCATTGGGTGAAAACTCAGTCATCAACATGGGCGCCAAAATGCGGGGCGATGTTTCCATCGGTCCCGGTTGCAAAGTGGGAGGCGAAGTGAGTGCTACGGTTTTTTTCGGTTACAGCAACAAAGCGCATGATGGTTTTCTGGGATGCTCAGTCGTGGGCGAATGGTGCAACTTCGGTGCCGACAGCAACACTTCGAATCTGAAAAACAACTATGAGGATGTGAAACTCTGGAACTATACCAAGGGTGGATTTGTAAACACCGGACTGATGTTTTGCGGGTTGATGATGGCCGACCATACGAAGTGCGGTATCAACACGATGTTCAACACTGGCACGGTGACGGGCGTGAGTGCCAATATTTTTGGTGATGGGTTCCCGCGCAACTACATTCCTTCTTTTGCGTGGGGCGGAGCTTCCGGATTCAGCACCTATCAATTTGAAAAAGCAATGGCCACCGCAGCGAAAGCAATGGAGCGAAGAGGACTTACCCTATCGGAAGTTGACAAAGAAATTTATAAAATCATTTTTGAGATGAGTGCCCGTGAACGAGTGTGGGAGAAAGCCTAGTAACCTTCACACATTTCACGATTACAACTACAGCCTGTTATGAATTTTACCAACTTACCCGGACTGACTGAAATAAAATCGAAGTTGATCGAGGCTGTGAAAGGCAATCACATTGCGCATGCTCAACTTTTTGCAGGCAACCCCGGTTCGTTGAATCTGCCGCTGGCATTGG
>JABFSO010000143.1 GCA_013140555.1 Cyclobacteriaceae bacterium
GTCAACACCATTCCAAGGCGCTGCTCCGTGTGTTTGTCTTCCGGTTACTTTGATACTGAGTTGATCCACTGCCGCCATCATTCCTTCCGGACGATAAGTAAGTGTTCCAACGGGCGTGAGTGAACTAATATGCAATCCAAATACCGCGTCTACTTTTGGATTGTCCAGCGCTCCTTCTTTGATCATGAGTGCAGCACCACCCTCTTCACCGGGAGGCGCTCCTTCTTCTGCCGGTTGAAACAAAAACACAATGGTTCCCTTTAGGTCGGCTTTCATTTTCGTTAGGATTTCTGCAGCCCCCATTAAGATGGCAATGTGTGTATCGTGGCCACAAGCGTGCATCACTCCTACCGATTGACCCAAGTATTCGCTTTTCTCTTTAGATGCAAATGGCAAACTATTTCGTTCTACTACAGGTAACCCGTCAATATCCGCTCGAAGCGCGATGGTTGGTCCGGGTTTGCCTGTGCGCAGAATCGCAACGGCACCGGTTTTCGCCACCGGATATTTTACTTCTAATCCAAGTGCCTTTAAATGTTCGGCAATCTTGGCTCCTGTTTTAAACTCGCGATTCGAAAGTTCCGGAAATTGATGGAAGTGTCTTCTCCATTCAATTACCTTTTTCTCCATTTCAGTAGCTTGCTGATTGAGCTTCGCGATTACTTTAGGATTTGTTTGTGCCTGGCATAACGTAGATGCCAGCATGGCGATAAGGACAAATGCACTTGTCCCTTTCCAGAATTTCATTGTCATAGATTTGTAGATTCGGTTGAACCCGAAAGTAAGAAAAGCGTAGAATATATTTTGTGATTATTACACCACGTAATTGCTATTCTACAAACAACACCAATCCCTTCAAATATTCTCCTTCCGGATGAAAGATTGAAACCGGATGATCGGCCGGCTGTGAAAGATGATGCAATACTTTGATGGTCCTTCCTGCTTGAATCGCAGCTGAAACCACGGTGTCATAAAACAATTGTCTGTCTACAACCTGCGAGCACGAGAATGTGAAAATGATTCCCCCCGGTTGTATCATCTTCATGGCTTCAGCATTCAGTCGCTGGTAGCCTTTCATCGCCTGATGCTTGGCATCTTTGTGCTTGGCAAATGCGGGAGGATCGAGTATGATAAAATCATACACATCTTTTTTGTCTTTGAGAAAGTCGAACGTATCGCTGTCAAAGCTCTCATGTACTTGTGCATCAAAACCATTTAGCTCAATATTCTTGCGCGTCATCTGTACCGCCCGCTCCGATGAATCAACCGAGTGAACTAATTCCGCGCCTCCGGCTAATGCATAAATTGAAAATCCTCCGGTATAACAAAAGGTGTTCAACACTTTTTTTCCTTTTGCCAATTCTCCTACCAGTTTTCTATTCTCTCGCTGATCCAAAAAGAATCCGGTCTTCTGCCCTTCTTCCCAATCTACCAAAAACTTATTACCATGCTCAAGCGCTACGTGCGGTGTTGCCGCCATCCCAAACAAATATTCATTCTCTGTTTTTGTAGGAAGCGTACCCTGACTTTTATAATAGACAGCTGTGATTGCTCCATCCATTACCTCCACCAGTGCATTGGCAATCATGGCGCGATCGGCATGCATACCCGCAGAGTGTGCCTGCATTACGGCTACTGATTGGTAAATGTCTATAATCAAACCGGGTAAGCCATCGCCTTCGCCATGCACTAAGCGGTACGAGTTTGTTCGATCAGAAATGACTTGTGTGGCCACTCGCTGCTGAAATGACTTGCTTAGTTTTTCATGAAAGACACGATCGGTCGGCTTAGTTGTAGAAAATGTAATTGCCCGAACCGTGATGGTGCCTTTCTGATAGTGGCCGTGAGCCAGCGTTTTTTTTGAAGCATCGCGCACCTCAACCCAATCTCCATCCTTTGGAGTTCCTTCGGTGGATTGGATAGCACCGGAAAATATCCATGGGTGATAACGCCTGATGGAATGATCTCTTCCTTGCTTTAATGTAATAACTCCCCTTATCTCCATTTTTGTTTCGCTCTTGCCTCTTGACGAAAAGTAAAGTTAGTTAATATATTTGGCCTCCATTTTTTTACCTACGATTCGTGGTGAAAAAGTAGGATTAAACTTTTTTAAAGTGCGGCACGTTGTTAGGATACCATCAAGAAAGGAGATTTCGGTTATGTAAAAAAATTTGAAATTCATTCAACTTTTTAATCGAGAGGATCATCTCTCTTCGCGGAAAAAATTTTCAATCTAAAATTCTACTTTACTATGAAACGATTCAGTTCATTACTACTGGCTGCTGTTTTGGGTAGCTTCCTTACGTTGGCAGCCAACTACTGGCTCGGTAATCAATCCGGGCAAAATGTAAAAATAGAACACGTGAGCGGATTGCCCACTTCGCAGGTGGCTTATCGCATGAATGAAAAGGGCGAAGCCGTTGCTTTGGACTTTGCGGGCACAGCCGAAAAAGTAACGCAAGCAGTGGTACACATCAAGTCATCACAAACTAGCAATGCCATTGCCCGTGAGCGTGATGCCGATGATCCGTTCCGCTTTTTCTTCGGCCCCAATGGCCCCGCTGAAAGAGGCCCCTCACAAAGCACCGGCTCGGGTGTAATCATCAATGCCGATGGCTACATTGTAACGAACAATCACGTTGTAAAAGATGCCGATGTGGTAGAGGTAACTCTCAGCGACAATCGCTCTTTTAAAGCGGAAGTAATCGGCACCGATCCTGACACCGATTTGGCTGTCATTAAAGTAAATCAAAAAGATTTGCCTTTTCTTTCGTTTGTTGATTCGGATAAATCACGCGTAGGCGAGTGGGTGTTGGCCGTTGGTAATCCGTTCAACCTGAATAGTACCGTCACAGCGGGAATCATCAGCGCTAAAGGAAGAAATATTAACATCATCAACTCAAATAATCCTGAAGTAAGAAACGGACAACAAGCCAGCAGCGCCATTGAGTCTTTCATTCAAACCGATGCTGCTATCAATCCTGGAAACAGCGGTGGTGCCTTAGTTAATTTGGATGGAGGGCTTTTGGGAATTAACACCGCCATTGCCAGCAACACAGGTTCATATGCCGGTTATGGTTTTGCCGTGCCTTCAAATATTGTGAGCAAAATTGTAGAAGACCTGCTGGCGTATGGCACCGTGCAGCGCGGATGGTTGGGTGTGCAAGTGGGCAATGTAAGCAGCGATCTAAAAAAAGAATTTAACCTTTCGGTGAATGAAGGTGCTTATATCTCCGGTTTTGCCGAAGATGGCAAGAGTGCTGCTAAAGATGCCGGAGTAAAAGAAGGTGATGTGGTGGTGAAGATTGATGAAACACCTATCAAGTCGAGCACTGCGTTGATCGAATACATTGGCCGCAAAAGACCAGGTGATAAAATTTCGATGACGATCGACCGCAAAGGAAAAACGGTAGTCGTGCCGGTAGTGCTCAAAAACAAAGAAGGCAAAGTGGGCACCGTAAAGCGGGAAGAGAAAGAAGGCGTAGCTACACTCGGTCTGCAACTGGAAGACCTGGATAGCAAGGAGTTAAGCCGTCAGGACTTAGAAAATGGAGTGAAGGTAAAAGCGCTGGACAATGGCAAAGTGGAAAAATACACCGACATGCGCGAAGGATTTATTATTACACGAATTGATAACGTAGTGGTAAAATCGGTGAACGATGTGAATGCTATCTTGAAAAAGAAAAAGTCGGGTGATTTGATCACTTTTGAAGGTGTTTACCCTGACTATCCAAGGGAGTATATATATGCATTGAGAATGTAAACTAAACCAGCTTAATTATGAGAAGGTTATTTAAGAAAGGCGAACGTGTTCGTAGTAAGATTGACGGAAAAGTGATGGAGGTGCTGAAGTACATTAAAAACAATTGGATTCAGGTAAAATCATACGACCTCGAATCGAAAGAGGTGCGAACGGCCAAGATCAAAGAAGACAAGCTGAGTAAGGCAGCATAAAAAAAGAGCCTCGCAGAAATGCGGGGCTTTTTTATGAACACCCATCCAAACAAACTACTTTTGAATGTTGTTTTAAAGCTAAACAGTTATCAAAAAGTTCGACATACCCGCCTATTACCGCTCTTCCATCACCGGAAGGGTAAAAGAAGCACGCAGAAAAAGTGATCTGCGTAAGCAAGATTTTTCTCCTGCTGTTTTAGATTTTGGCTCCGTTCAATTTTTTATCGCGCGCCATTTTGGTTTTTGTTATGGCGTTGAAAATGCTATTGAAATCAGCTATCGCGCGCTCGAAGAAAATCCGAATAAGAATGTGTATCTGCTTAGTCAGATGATCCACAATCAGGAAGTAAACCGCGACTTACAAAGCCGGGGCATTCGTTTCATTATGGATACCGATGGCTCTCACTTTATTCCTTGGGACGATGTGCATGCCGGGGATGTAGTGATTATCCCAGCTTTTGGAACAACCTTGGAAATTGAAAAATTGCTGATCGATAAAGGCGTAGATGTACAGAAATACAACACGACTTGTCCTTTCGTAGAGAAGGTGTGGAATCGGGCGGAAAAATTAGGTCAGGAAAATTATACGGTTATCATTCACGGAAAACCCAAGCACGAAGAAACACGCGCTACTTTTTCGCACAGTGCCGGCCAAGGCCACTCGGTGATTGTGCGCGACATGGACGATGCCATTCGCCTAAGCAATTACATTACCGGCAGTAAAACACACGAAGAGTTTTTTGAAGAGTTCAAAGGAAAGTTTTCCCTTGGGTTTGATCCAACTCTTCATCTGCAGCGTGTTGGTGTAGTCAATCAAACGACCATGCTCGCCACCGAAACGCAAGCCATTGCCGATTTCTTCAAACAAGTTATGATCACCCGCTATGGCGAAAGCGAAATCAAAAATCATTTTGCCGACACCCGCGATACCCTCTGCTACGCTACCAACGACAATCAGGATGCTACTTACGAATTGCTGAAGACCGATGCTGATCTGGCCATTGTTGTGGGTGGTTACAACAGTTCGAACACTTCGCATATTGTAGAATTGTGCGAGCGGCAATTCAAAACGTATTTCATTCATTCGGCTGACGAAATAAAGTCTCGAGAAGAAATTCAACATTTCAATTACGCACGGAAAGAGCTCCTTACATCTTATCAATTTCTTCCGGAGAAATCACCCGTGAAAATCATTTTAACCAGTGGCGCCTCATGTCCTGATACTTTGGTTGATCAAGTGATGCTGAAGTTGGTGAGTTATTTTGATCAGGCGAAAAGTGTGGAAGATGTGTTGGCGCAATACTAATGCGTTGGCTCGGATTATTTTGCCTCTCACTTAGCGGATGGACTGCTTTCTCTCAATCATCTGATTCCACTCGTGTTCTTTCGGAAGTGATTGTTAAAAGTTATGCCTCCAATAAGTCAGTCTTGCTAGTTCCCGCTGCTATTGCTGTTGTGGACAGTGTTCAACTTCAGCGGTTCAACAACCAATCATTGGTGAGTGCTTTCAACACGATTGCCGGTGTGCGCATGGAAGAACGTTCGCCTGGCAGTTACCGGATCGCTATTCGCGGAAGCTCACTGCGCGCACCCTTCGGCATTCGCAATGTAAAATTTTATTGGAATGGATTGCCACTCACGGATGGTGGTGGCAACACCTATCTGAATTTGTTGGACAATGCATCGGTAGAAAAAATAGAAATTTTAAAAGGCCCATCCGGCAGTTTGTATGGAGCCGGCACAGGCGGTGTGATTTTATTAAATGGCTGGTCGGGAAAAGGAAATCAAATTTCGATTCGATCAACCAGCGGAAGTTATGGCCTGTTCAACTTGCAGGCGGTGGCACAAGGCTCTATCGACAAAACCAAAGTTGCTTTTACTTTTGCGCACCAACAGAGTGAAGGCTACCGTCAAAACAGCAGCACCAACCGCGATGCGTTTTCATTGCAACTACAACATGCTATTGGAAATCGCGGAGTGCTTTCGTCTAGTCTGTTTTACACCGATTTGTTTTATCAAACTCCGGGCGGCCTTACGCAAGCGCAATACGAAGCCAATCCCGCGCAAGCGCGAGTTGATGCTGCCAGTAAAAAAGCAGCTGTCTACAACAAAACTTTTTTTGGCGGTCTATCTTATGATCATCAATGGAATGATCAGTGGTCAATTCAGGTTGGAGCTTATGGATCTGTTACGGATTTTGTAAATCCCACTTTTCTAAATTATGAAAAGCGAAAAGAAGAGAACGCGGGAGGTCGCGTGGAAACTCATTACAGTTTCAGCACCGGTTCCATCAAAGGTAAATTGACAATTGGCGGAGAGGCACAATTTTTCCACTCGCCCATTCGCAATTATGATAATGTGCAAGGCAACACCGGCAACTTACAAGCCGAAGATGAAATTGATTCGCGGTTATTGATTGGCTTTAGTCAAGTAGAAGTAGACCTGCCTAAAAATTATTCGATTACTGTTGGCTCGAGCTACACTTTCATCGATTACAAATTCAATCGACTTTCAACTCAGCCAAACATTCGTCAACAACGAGGATTTACTCCTTCATTTTCACCTCGTGTCGCAATCTTAAAAAAATGGAGTAAAAATTTATCGGTTTATGGTTCTATCAGCAAAGGTTTTTCTCCTCCAACTGCAGCCGAAGTTCGACCCTCTACTAGTAGCTTCAACGACTCGCTTCAGGCAGAAACCGGATTGAATTATGAGGTAGGCGTAAAAGGAAGTTCAGGTCGCTTTTCGTACGAAGTAGCGCTCTACTACTTTGCGCTCGATCAAACTATTGTTGTGCAGCGACTCAACAATGCTGATTACTTTATTAACTCAGGCAACACCGATCAAAAAGGAGCGGAGGTTACACTTGCGTGGACTCCATTCACGAATCGCCAATCCATACTTCGCTCCATGAAATGGTGGAGCAGTTTTACCTGGAATGAATATCGATTTGGGCGTTACAATAAAAACGGTGTCGATTTTTCCGGAAAACAATTAACCGGGGTTCCCCCTACTATTTTCTTCGGAGGTGTTGATTTGGGGCTCGGAAAATCTTTCACTTTCCATAGTACCATTCACCACACCGATCGTATTCCACTCAACGATTCCAACGTAACCTATGCTTCCGACTATCTGTTGCTTGGTGCAAAACTAAATTTTACTCTACAGTTTCGCGGCAAGCAACGCATCAGCATTTGGGTGGGTGCCGATAACTTGCTCGATCAAACGTATAGTTTAGGAAATGATTTGAACGCAGCCGGAAATCGATTTTTCAATGCCGCTGCTAAGCGCAATTATTTTGTCGGATTATCTTTTTCCCTTTGAGTCTTGCTCAATAATATGATGAATGATCATCTCCGCATGTACGCGTGAGTTTTCAATAAACCATTTGTTTGTTTTGAGTCCTCCACAAACTACCCCGGCCAAATACATACCAGGCACATTGCACTCCATGGTCTGCTCGTTGTAGATGGGTGTGTGGTGTTCATCGTTTGCAAATTGCACTCCGGCCGTTTTCATAAAATCGAATGGCGGTTGGTAGCCCGTCATCGCTAACACAAAATCATTTTCAATTACTACATTTCCGTTGGGTGTTTTTATTTCCACTTGCGTGGGAAGGATGCGCACTACTTCCGAACTGAAGTGTGCCTTAATCGACCCTTCTTTGATTCGGTTTTCAATATCGGGGCGCGCCCAATACTTTACATTTTCTCCAATGGAAGGCTCACGAATTACCATCGTTACATCCGCACCTTTGCGCCAGGTTTCGAGCGCTACATCTACGGCCGAGTTGGCTGATCCGATAACAACAATTTTCTGTGCAAAGTAAGGATGAGGTTCATCATAATAATGCTTCACTTTCGGAAGATCTTCGCCCGGAACATTCAACAAAAAAGGAAGATCATAAAATCCCAAAGCCAAAATGACTTTGCGAGCGTGGTAATGATTTTTAGACGTAACGATTTTGAATGCATTGTCTTCTTTGTTGATGTGTTCTACTTTTTCGTAGAGTTGTACATTTAGTTTCCAGCTTGTGCAAACACGTCTGTAATATTCGAGTGCTTCTGATCGAGTGGGTTTGGCATTGTTTGAAATAAAGGGCACCTCACCGATTTCGAGTTTTTCGGAAGTGGAGAAAAATGTCATGTTGTTGGGATAATGATACAGCGAGTTTACCAGCACGCCTTTATCAATTATCGCGTAGCATAGTCCGGCTTTCTTTGCTTCAATACCACAGGCCAAACCGATGGGGCCAGCACCAATGATTAGTACGTCTATCATGTCTTTCATTTCCGGAATTGATTTTTGTTAAACGATTTTCTCTTTACGCTATACTATATGTAAACAATATCTAATTGCAAACGATCGCATTTTTTACGAACACGTTTCGTCACTTTTTCGATCATTCTAGGTTTAAAGAATTTGTTTTGAACGTACCTTTGTTAATTAATCCCCTGTGATTTACCATGTTACGTTCCCCACTTCTCACTTTTATGAGTTTAATCTTTGCATTGAACTCATTTTCTCAAAGCATCAGTACATCAGCAATTAGCGGTTCTCCTTTTTGTGCGGGAACTGCAGTAAATGTACCATATACCATTTCAGGAAGCTTTACTACCGGTAATGTTTTCACAGCTCAACTTTCTGCGCCTAACGGCAGCTTTACAACGGCCACTGCAATCGGAACGATCGTTTCAACCACTGCGGGAACTATTTCTGCTACGATACCAGCTACGCAAGCTAGTGGTACTCAGTATCGAATTAGAGTAGTAAGTTCAACTCCTTCCGTAACCGGCATTAACAACGGAACCGATTTAACCGTCAATGCCTTGGGGCTAAACGCTCCCACATTTACCGGAACTACATTTTGTGCTGGAGCCTCTTTTACAGTTAATTATAATTTAACAAATAGTTGCGACTTTCTTACCGGAAATACTTTCACTGCATTGTTATCTAATTCCACTGGGTCTTTCACAAGTGCTGTTGCGATAGGATCAGTTAATTCAACAGCTTCTGGTAGTATCTCTGTTACGTTGCCAACCTCTACTGTAACCGGTACTGGCTATCGCATACGCATTGCTGCATCCAATCCAGCTATCAACAGCCCGATCAACGGTTCGGCTCTCACAATCAATTCACTTGGAATCAATGCTCCCACTATCACGGGAGGAACAACTACTTTTTGTCAGGGGCAAGCTTTTACCGTAAACTACACCGTGCAAAACAGTTGTGGTTTTCCCAATACTCCTTCCAGCAATATTTTCACCGCTCAGCTTTCCGATGCAAGTGGAAGTTTCACAACGCCAACTGATCTTGGTACCGTTACTGCCTCTAACTCCGGGGCAATCAGCGCCAACATTGGCAATGCACCTGCAGGCACGGGCTATCGTATTCGGGTAGTTAGTTCAAATGGTGCTATTGTAAGTGCTAATAACGGCACCAATCTCACGATCAATGCTTCGTCCGGAGATCCAACTGTATTTGGCACGACCGGTTGGAATAATTACGTCTACTCTGGAACAGTTTTTCCTATCTCCAGCAATACGTATCTGGGAACATACACTGAAACGAATTTGAGTTTCAATACAACCAATCGATGGACCAGCGGTAACTCACCCAGCACAGCAAATACTTCTAGCGGTTCGGCATATAGTGGATGCCCTGTCGGAGCTACGAATATTTCGATCAGTTTTAAAAGAACCAATTTTACCTGCGGATACTATCAAATTGATGTTCCCACACATGATGATTATTTAAGACTCTTCATAGACGGAGCTTTGGTTTTTGGCCATACCAATGGGTGCTGTGATGCTCACACCAATGTATGGACAGGATTTTTGGGCCCCACATCGACTGTAGAATTTCAATTGATTCAATTTGGTGGCGGCTCAGGTTTAACTGCCAATTTTAGTAATCCAACAAATCCGATGGTAGTAAGTAACCCAGCAACAATTTGCTCCACATCTAGCATCACACTCAATGCATCGGCATCTATTCCATTAAATTATTCCTGGACACCTGTTACCGGACTCGCTCCTGCCGATGGCTTGGGTGCAAGTGTTGTTGCCGCACCTACTGTTACAACAACTTACACCGCCACCGGAACGGATGCAACTACCGGATGTACTTTAACCAAAACGGTTCCCATTACAGTAGTTTCTCCCGCCACCGTACCTACACTTTCATTAACCAACGTTTCATCACCTATCTGTTCTGGAGTTACAACTTCTACTATTACTGTTTCCGGTGCTTCCAGTTATGTCTGGGCTCCCACCACCGGACTTACTTTTCAAAATCCGGAAAACTCTATTGCCATCGCCAATCCGGCCTCCACTACTTCATATACGATTACAGGAAGTACCGGATGTCAAACGGCCAACATCAACACTACGGTAACGGTTCAAAATATTCCACCTACACCAGTTCCGGCTACTGATTTTGGTAATGGTGTATGGAATGCGTATTGCCATAACAATACAACTTTGAGCAATTATTATGGATTCTATACAGAAAGTGCGGTAAGTTTCAACACAACTTCTAAGTGGGCATCTGGTAGTGGGCCTACCGTAGCAACCGGCTATTCGGGTTGTTCTTTCGGAAGCACCAATTATTCCATCAGCTTTAAGCGAACTAATTTTACGTGCGGTTATTATCAAATCGATATCAATAATCAGGATGATTTTTTAACGCTGCTTATCGATGGTGTGCAGTTGTTTCAGAGAAATTCATTTAATGCAACACTTCAATCTAATGTCTGGACAGGATTTCTTGGTCCAACGTCAACTGTAGAATTCCGATTGGTAAACAACAACGGGCCGGGCAGTTTGTCTGTTTCCATTACTCCATCTACCATTCTTGCAAACCGGCCTCAAACCATTAATTCAAATAGTACGATATGTGCCGGTACCAACATGGCATTATCTGCTACCTCTGCTATTACAGGGGCTACCTATGATTGGTCGATAAGCCCGAGTGACCCTACGATTACATTTGTACCTGGCTCAAATACCTCTAATCCGTTTTTACAAACTACGAGTGGTACCGTTGGCCCTACTTACACCGTCACCAATACATTAACAGATGCGGCACTTACCGGATGTTCTGTTTCAAAAAGCTTTACACTTACTGTAGATCCATTGCCGAACACAACCGTTTCTCCTACTGCGATTACCACCTCTTGCCCAAGCGCAGGAATTACTTTAACAGCTAGTGGTGCTGTTAACTATACTTGGAGCCCTTCAATGGGACTAAGTGCAACAACCGGATTTTCAGTTGTGGCAACACCCACCACAACGACAACCTATACCGTGGTTGGTAGTAACAATTGTTCCGTTGGCGTAGCAACTTCTACCATCACAGTAGTACCGATCCCTGCCTACACAACATTTCCTACTGGAACTTGGAACGTGTATGGTTTTAATTCTCAAACGATCGGAACAAACTATCAAGGCTATTATACCGAAAATGGAAGTGGCCCCACCGGATATAGTTTTAGTTCGACCACTCGATGGACGAGCGGCACCGCTCCTTCTACTGCCAATGCCACCAATGGAAATGCATGGCTCGGCTGTACCATGAGCGCCACGAATATAAGCATGTCAGCAAAACGAACCGGTTTTGCGTGCGGCATGTATCAAATTGATATTCCATCGCATGACGACTCCTTCTATTTGTTGATTAACGGAGTTGAGGTAGCCAGACACATTGGTTGCTGCGATGTGCACACTGCCGTATGGACTGGTGTGCTCAATTCGAACTCAACTGTAGAGTTACAAATGCAACAAGGTACAGGTGGCTCAAATTTATCCATCGCATTCACAGCAATTGCTCAACCCGCAGGAACCACGCTTTGGCTTGGAGGCACCAGCAATGATTGGTTTACAGCCAGCAATTGGTGCAATGGAATTCCAACGGCAACAACGGATGCATTAATCCCAGCTGCCGGTCCTCAGAATATGCCTTTGATTAACAATACGGGTGCTGTCACCAGAAACTTAACAATCAACCCTGCCATTCCTGCTGTGACCGGAACGATCACCTCTCCGGCTATTGCTGCTGCCAGCCTAACTACCAACTCATTCAATTTAGATGTAAACGGAAATTGGACGAACAACGGAACATTTACTGCCAATGCCGGTTCGGTTAGTTTTGTAGGAAGTGGAAGCAATAGTAGTATCTCAACCAATGGAACTCAATCGTTCAATAACCTGATCATCGATAAAGGAAATGGTGTCACACTCAGTTCCGGGATCCATCAAGTAAGCGGCACGATGACTTTCACCAATGGATTAGTGACACAAAACGCAACGCTTAGAATACTAAATGGTGCCAGTGTAGCAAGTGCAAGTAACACTAGTTATGTAGATGGAGTGGTAACTAAAATTGGTAATAGTGCCTTCACATTTCCTATCGGAAAAGCCAATCTTTACAGACCCATTTCGATTTCTGCACCTGCTGTCGTAACCGATAGTTATACGGTTCAATATTTCAATGTCAATCCGAATGGAACCTATCCTAATGCGTCTCGAGCCGGCACACTCGATCACGTGAGCGGAGCCGAATATTGGATGCTCAATCAGACCGCAGGAACTTCGAATGTAAATGTTACTCTAAGCTGGGGAAGCAATAGTGGTATCGTGGATAACTTTAGCACGCTCCGCGTGGCTGCTTGGAATGGATCGCAGTGGACTGATCAAGGCAGCGGAGGAACCACCGGAACTTTTGCATCGGGCACAATTATTAATGCGGCTCCTTCTTCCATTTTCGGACCATTTACGTTGGCTAGCACCGCACCATTCAGCAACCCATTGCCTGTTGAGTTAACGCTCTTCAACTGCTCGCTTACGCAGGAAGGCTTTGTTTCCTTAACGTGGACAACCGCGTCTGAAAAAAATAGCGATTACTTTGATGTGCAGCGATTCGATGATGATACACAAACTTTTAAAACGATTGGTCGTGTCAAATCTGCCGGTACTACCAATTTGGAAAGCAACTATTCATTTGAAGATAAGTTGACTCCCAAAGGATATGTATACTACCGTTTAAAACAAGTTGATTTTGATGGCACTCCAACCTATTCGAAAATCTGCTCGATCGAAGGTGCGTCTGAAAAAGATAGTATTAAAATATTCCCTAATCCAAACTCGACCGGAATAGCCTACATCAATCTAAACGATGCTGAGCTAAACTCTCTATCAATTATCAATAATGTCGGTCAAGAGGTGAATTGCAATTACAAACTAGAATCCGGCAGAGTAGCAATAAACACTCAATTACTTGCCGGAGGTATCTATATCGTTAAAGTCGTAGCGAATCAAAAACTCACCACGTTAAAACTAGTTGTTCAAAAATAAATCAATCTTCATTTTAAGATTTGAAAGACTCCTTCGGGAGTCTTTTTTTTGTGAACTTTGTAAACAGTGGCTTATCCCTTTTCATTTCTGACAATTACAGGTTCTGCCGAAAGCTTGTTCAAAGATACCGGTAGCAAATTTTTTTCCTATGCCTTTCCTGTGCAGGATGAAGAAGAGGTGAAACAACATCTGGTAACTCTTCGGAAAAAATACTTTGATGCCACGCATCATTGTTATGGATATGTGCTGGGTGCCGATGGTTCAAAATTTCGGGCGAATGATGATGGCGAGCCGAATCACTCTGCGGGCGATCCTATCTTAGGTCAACTTCGCAGCAGAAATTTAACCAATGCACTCGTGGTGGTGGTACGCTACTTCGGTGGCACCAAACTGGGTGTGAGTGGACTGATTCATGCGTATCGCGAAAGCGCAGCACTGGCTTTGAATCAATGCACGATTGTAGAAAAAGATGTAACAGAAAAAATTTTATTGCTGTATGATTATGCTGCCACTCCGGAAGTGATGCGACTGTTGAAGGATTTTGGGATGACCATCGAAGAACAAGACTTTCAAGATCGCTGTTCGTTGCTTGCCTCCGTTCGCAAAAAAGTTTTTCCCGAGCTTATTGAGAAAATTGAGTTACTGATCGCGTTGGGTCATCCTATGGAAATCGCAACGCCTCCACTTTCACAATCGCCTCACGATTAATGGGGCCATACACATGCGGAAACATTTTTCCGTCTGCCTCCTCATACTTTAATGGATGTTGTAAGCGTGAAGGCTCGACATGCAGCAATACCAAATTTTGCTGACCTACAAAAAATCGTTGCAGCGTGCCTGCGATCTGATCGTGCGTGGAGCAATGAATAAATCCTTCCGTTTCCAAAGATGATACAGAATAGCTCGTTTGCGTCACGTAGTTTTTCCAATAAGAACCTGGAGTAATGTGGAAAATACGTTGTGTAGGTCGAAGCACTCTTTGATAAAATCGGTTGTCGACTTTCATCAATGGGAAAGTAGAAGGCAGGTTTTCTTTTTCAATGGCATGAAATCCGTTCTTTTCATAAAAGCGGTGAGCTGCCTTCATCGTGTCAATCGTCCCGAGAAAAATTTCATCGATCTGTTTTGTCTCGCACCATGCTACCAATGTGTCGAGCAACCGCTGCGCTACACCCCACGCTGCACCACGGTAATTAGAATGAACAAACATTTTGCGGATCACGCCTTGTCCGTTACCAATATTTAATAATGCGATGGTTCCAATTACATCATCGCCATTCACTGCCACCCAAAAGTTTCCTCCCTTTTGAAAATAAAAAGTAGAGATAGCCTGAAGATCAGGTTGATCACCAATGGTGATGGGCACTCCAAACTCTTGCTGCTGAATGGGAAGAATCAGCTCAATGATTTTCTCCTTGTCTTCTTCGGTATATGGCCTTACCGCATAAGTCATTTAATTCCCAAGTTCAAAATTTCTGCAGTTCGTTTACGGGTAGCTTGCAACTTCTCTTCGTTTTTAGAAAGTGCTACGTTCAACGAAGGTGCCATCTCCTTCAATTTGCTTTGCCACGCATCGGTTTGGAATTGTTTCTTGAAACATTTTGATAGCAAGCCCATCATTACTGCTGCTGCGGTGGATGCGCCAGGTGATGCACCTAATAATGCTGCCACAGTTCCATCTTCTGCTACTACTACCTCGGTTCCAAATTCCAATACGCCTCCTTCTTTTTTATCTTTCTTAATCACCTGCACACGCTGGCCGGCTTCTTTCAATTCCCAATCTTTCAACTCGGCCATGGGCACATATTCTTTCAATGCTTCCAATCGTTGCTCCGGTGTTTGACGCACTTGTTCAATCAAATATTTGGTGAGTGGCATATTTCGCATGCCTGCAAAAATCATCGGGATGGCGTTGTCAAAGCGAATGGATTTTGGCAAGTCCATTAAGGAACCGTTCTTTAAAAACTTGGTGGTAAATCCGGCAAACGGACCAAAGAGCAATTCTTTCTTTCCATTGATGATTCGGGTGTCTACGTGTGGCACAGACATCGGTGGCGAACCAACCGTAGCTTTGCCATATACTTTAGCATGATGTTGTTGGATGATACTTTCATTGAGACACTTCAACCACAAACCACTTACCGGAAATCCTCCGTATCCTTTGCGCTCGTTTATTTCTGCGCGCTTCAACAAATGAAGCGTAGCGCCACCCGCACCTATAAAAACAAACTTCGTGTTTACCTGATCTTTCTCTTGGTTCAGCAGGTTGCGGATAAACACATCCCAACCGCCTTTTCCATCCGGATCTAAGTCAAGCGCCTCTACGTTGTAGTGCACCGTCACACCCGGCATTTTGCTGAGTTGATCCATCATCGATCGCGTCAGTGTGCCAAAGTTCACGTCCGTGCCTAAATCCATTCTCGTGGCAGCAAGAGGCTGCTTTTGATCGCGACCTGCCATGACAATCGGTGCCCATTGTTTCATTTGGTCACGATCTTCGGTAATGGTCATTTCCTTAAACATGGGGTTATCTTTCAGCAAGGCATATCGCTTGCGCAGATAGGCCACATTGGTATCTCCCCACACAAAGCTCACGTGTGGAATAGCGGTTATAAACTCAGCCGGCTGGGGCAAGTATTTCTTCTGAACGAGGTATGCCCAAAATTCTTTCGAAACTTCATACGACTCGGCAATCTTCACTGCCTTTGAAATATCGATCGAGCCATCGGGTTTTTGAGGGGTATAATTCAGTTCGCAATAGGCTGCATGGCCGGTGCCGGCATTGTGCCAGGCATCCGAGCTTTCTGTTCCGGCTTCGTCTGCGCGTTCAAAAATTTGAATGGTGATGTTGGGGTCTAGTTCTTTTAAAATGATGCCCAGTGTGGCACTCATGATGCCCGCACCCATCAATACGACATCCGTTTGTTGAACAAGTGGTTTGATCGCCTTTGTCATTCTTTTCCTTTAAATAAAGCGTCCAAGTTATAACCGGAATCGCAATAAGAAAAGAAAAAGTAATGCGCTAACCCAAGTCGTTGTAATGTCCAAGTAAAGAAATGGACTTACGCATTGCTTTTGAACCTCATCGCACCATAATGGCAGAAGGGAGTTTTACCTTATAGCGAACTCCGGCTCCAAAGTCCTCCTCCATTTTGATAACCTCTTTGCTCTTTTTGCTGATGTAGAAAATCGCATAGTACTTATCCGAGTAGTCAATTCGCAGCTTCCAGCAGTCCACTACTTTATCTTCGTACGTGCGCACTTTTTCATCGCCCGTTACTTTGTATTCGTAAAATGCAGGTCCTGTTCTTCCGCCCGGATGATAGAAGTTGATCGCATAGCGCTTGCCCGGTTTTAAATCGAGCAACGAAAATGTTTCTAAGTCCAGCTCCCAATTGAGCGGTTTCGCTGAGGCTAATTCAAATGTGGCTTTTGAATTGTTGGCCACCGAGTCAGAGCCCTTGATTTTTTTGTCGGAAAAGTCAAACGCTTCAATGCCGCTACGCTGCATAATCGTTTTGTGATAAATCGGCAAAAATGTTTTTCGATCTACTGTTGAATAGACATAGCGATAGCCGGTTGAATCAGAGCTATACCATTTTTGCTCTACTTCGATCATGTTGTTTTTTACCTTTATCTGGCGACTCCAAATAAACGCACCGGCTTGCTTCGGCTTTTTCTTGTTTTGGAAAAATACCAAATACTGCGCGGTTTCCGATCGCAGCGATTGCGTAATCCATTTTTCAGGAATGGCTCTGAGTGTGTCGACTTGTGCCTGTGTTTGAAATGAAGTGATCAGACATACTATGCAGCTGATTCGAATGAGAATTTTCATTTTATCTTTTTTTTGTTGGTCAGTGAAACAACGATGTTTTCGATTGGACGAAAAAAGTTTTCAACCAACGCAGCTATGAAATAATCGGATGAAGGAAAGTAGTCTACCAACCAATCGGGTGATCATTTGACTGGGTTAGTTGAGCCAAACTCTCAATTGGAAGAATCTCGATGGCAATCGTTTATCTTTATCCTACTTTAGAAGATGAATTCTTTCGTTGAGAAAAATCGAACGCTCCTATTGCACCTGTCCTTTTGGGTGCTGTATACGACTTATCGCTTTTATGATATTTCCGAATTCACAGGATGGCAGTTGGCTATTGCGTATGTAGGCATTCCATTGTTTTTTAATTTAGCTGCCAGCTACGCGCATTATTTTCTTTTGTTACCGGTTTGGCTTTCGCGAAGGCAGGTGTGGCAGTACCTTTTGTGGACCTTGATTCTAATTGGTTGTGTTTCTACGCTTCGTATCCTAGTCGAAAATCAGATCTACCCATCTTTTTCGAAAAATGTTGATTACTTCAAAACAGTGAAGCTGAGTCGGGTGATCAGCACCATTTGGGATGCGCTTGGATTTATGCTCTTTACCGGAATGATACGGTTTACCATTGATCGTTTTGACCTCGAGAGTAAACAAAAGCAATTGCAAAATGAAAAGTTGGCGGCCGAACTCAACTTTCTCAAAGCGCAAATCAATCCGCATTTTCTTTTCAACACACTGCACAATCTCAACTATCTGGTGTATGCCAAATCCGACAATGCCACGGAAGTGATCATCAAACTTTCGAACATCATGCGCTACATGATTTACGATGCCAGCAAACCCAGCGTGCCGATCAGCAGAGAATTAGAGTATCTGCACGATTATATTCATTTGGAATCTATTCGATTGACAAATGCCTTTGATCTTCAGTTCGACAAGCAGGGCGATTATCACCACGTGGAGATTGCTCCGTTGCTGATGATCACGCTTTTGGAAAATGCTTTTAAACACGGGGTGCGCGACAAGGATAAAAACAGTTGGATCAAAATAAAACTTCGGGTAGATGATCAAACGATTTACTACGAAGTGTCGAATCAAATCCTGGCGGCCGATCCTACCAAGCTTCGCTCCGGGTTTGGGCTTGACAATCTGCGCAAGCGGTTAGAACTAAGCTATCCCGATCGCCATCGTTTAGAAATTTTGCAAGATGCACACATCTACCAAGTTCAACTTACTTTATTGCGCTCATGATACGCTGCCTGATTGTTGATGACGAGCCGTATGCGCGCAAGCTGTTGGAAGAGTTCATTCAAAAACTTCCCGAGCTTACGTTGGTAGGCACCCCAGCCGATGCACTTTCCGCTCGCAGTATTTTAAGCAAACAAAAAGTGGATGTTCTCTTTTTGGATATTCAAATGCCCGACTTAACCGGGATTGATTTTCTGAAAAGCACCGCCCATCGTCCCTTGGTAATTTTTACGACCGCTTTCGCGGAATACGCTTTAGAGGGTTTCGAGCTAGATGCAGTGGATTACTTATTAAAGCCCTTCGACTTTAATCGTTTCTTGAAAGCGGTGAATAAAATAACAGAGCGTTTGCCTGCTGGCATAAATCGAATCGAAAAAGACAGCGCTCCCGAGCGCGATTTTTTATTTGTGAAGGATGGCTACAAGCTGGTGAAGATCGATTTGAAATCGGTGCTCTACATTAAAGGTTCACGCGAGTATGTTACGTTTATGAGTGAAAACTCAAAAGTGATGAGTTTACTTTCGTTGAAAGATTTGGAGGACGAACTGCCGTCTGATTTTGTACGCATACATCACTCGTTCATTGTACGCATTGATGCCATTCAATCCATCAGCAAAGAAGAGGTGACCATCGGTGATGAATCGCTGCCGATTGGAGCCACGTATAAAAAGGGTTTCTTTCAAAAAATTGAAAGGCCCAATTAGTCCTGGCTTTATTTATTTTGTAACTGGATTTGTTCTCTCAATTCCATCAATTCCGCCTCCAGCTCCTGTCGCTGTCGGGTCATTTCTTCTTGTGTGGCAAGTAGCTCTTCTGAGTTTTGACGCATCTCTTCTTCTTGTTGCGTTAACATCTCCGTCTTTTCACGCGCCTCCGCAAGTAATTGATTGGTGAGCTCAATGCTCTTACGACTCGATAGCATCGTTGCAATGTTTTCCGAGATTTGCTCTATGAACTCTATCTTATGTTTCTCAAAAACAGAGAAGGATGCTATTTCGAGTATACCCATAATTTGATCTCGAATTTTCAAAGGAACTATTAGAATAGCTTTCGGTGTGCTTTCTCCTAATCCGGAAGTAATCGAAATGTAGTTTTTAGGAACATCCGTTAAATAAATCGTCTCTCCTTCTAACACAGCTTGTCCAATCACCCCTTGTCCCACTTCAATCTCCTGCTCAATAAATTTTTTCTTTCCATATGCATACGAAGAAATACGAACGAGCAGATCTCTTTCCTTGCTTTCCCGAATGAACAATGCCGCCTGATTTGCCTCTACATAATTGACTAAGAATCTTAAAATACTGTCCCCCAATTTTTCGATACTGGCATTATCTTCTTTTAAGATATCATTGAATTTGGCTGCGCCTTTATTGACCCAATTGATTCTTGCCTTTTGCTCATCTGCATCCTTCAACTTCGTTTGCATATTGATCAAAGCCCTCGCCAATACATCATTGCTAAATTGATCGTCATAATGCAACTGCAAATTCCCTTTACCCATTGTCTCAGCAAAATTGGTAGCCACTTGCAGCCTTTTAACAAATTGATTGAATCCGTCTTTGGTCTGTCCAATTTCTTCTGTTGAATCTACTACTAACTCATCCGGATAATTTCCCGAAGCAAGCGATAAGACAGCTGATTTGATCTGTTTAATGGGCTTAGAAATCTGATTGGAATAATAAATTGCGAGAGCAACTCCTGAAATTATCTGGATGACCACAATCAAAATCAAAAACCAAATAGATTGACTGATTGCTGTTTTGCTTTGTGTGTCTACGTAACGATTTAGTTTTTCAATTTGAGGTTTTACTTGATTGATAACGGTTTGCAATTCTCCCCGCAGTCCATCATTTGCAGTCAAGCCAATTTTAGTTTCCATGTCAACAATTTCAGCAAACTGTTTTTGGTAATTTGTGATTAAATCCAAAATCGCTGGCTGTGCTGTTTTAGAAACCTTTTCGCGAAATTCGATCAAGGTCTTGTTAAATTCTGTTTGGTATTTGAGATCCTTTCGCAGAAAAAAATCTTTTTCATGTCTACGAAGCATTAATAGATCTGACTTATCGTATTTGAAATCCGCGTTTTCTACTTCATGAATTGATTTTCTCAAAGCGCCTTCCAATCCAAAATCCTTAAATCCTCGTTGGGTTAGTTTTCCTGTAAGTCGAGCGAATACTTCAGCGGTTTTAGTAAGCCCCACTCGTAGATCAGTCACCTTCGATCTCTCCTCATTCCAAGGTAAAGATTCATCTATGTAATTAATCAATCCATTCGCAAGATTATAATTGGTTTTAAATGTCTCTTGCGCTTTGCTTTTTCCTTCTTTTAAGAATGCGGTACTCTTAAATTCCTCACTTATAAATTCAGCCATAGAAATTTCCATGGATTGCATGGTGATGAACAAGGAGTCAGTCTTCTCTGTTAATTGTTTATAAGATTGAATTCTGTCTAATGTTCGAAATGTAAAGACAACCAGTAAAGCGGAAATTGCTAATAGCGAGCCAAATGCCAATAACAATTTTGCCCGTATCCTAAGATTCCTGAAAAATTGGAATTGTATCATATCGATTAAACTTGCTCTAAACGAACAAAGTTATAGTCGATGCATTACTTGTATGTTAAGTAATCGCTCACTCAAAATTATTGATCCTTTAATGCATTGACCGGATTAGACGTAGCTGCCTTTAGTGAATGATAGCTTACTGTACCAAACGCTACTACCAAACCCGCGAGTGCCGCATACAAATAAACAATCCACGTGAAACCCACATTGTACGCAAAGCCGTCCAGCCATTTATTCATAAAAATGTAAGCCACCGGTGCAGCGATGAGTAAACCTATTATTACCAATCTCAAAAAATCTTTCGACATCATCATCACAATATTGCTCACGGTTGCTCCCATCACCTTTCTCACGGCCACTGATTTTTTATTTTGCTCCATCGTAAATGACGCCAAGCCAAATAATCCGAGGCACGAAACAAAAATCGCTAAACCGGAAAAGATGCCGAACAATTGACCAAGTCGTTTTTCCTGATCAAAAAGTTTATCAAACGTCTCATCCAAAAATTGATATTCAAATTCGTACTGTGGCAAAATTCGTTTCCAGGTTTGTTCGATCTGCGCCATCATTTCTTTGATGTTATTCGACTTCACCTTCACGGCCATAAATTGACCTTCGTAATGTGGTTCCGTAAACATCACCAGCGGATCGATCTTATCATGCAAATGTTTAAAGTGAAAATCTGCGATCACACCAATCACCTTACCGGGATCTTTTCCTCTCTCTCCAAAATCGATGAGCTTGCCAATGGCATTTTCGTTGGTCCAACCCAAATGTTTCACGGCTGTTTCATTCAGCACAAACTCTTTATAAAACTGTTTCGTATCCGGACGAAAGTATTCGCCCGATTTCATTTTCATATTTAATGTTTGCAGCAAGTCCACATCGCCACTGAAATGATACATGTTTTCGGCTTTGTTGTCTTTGGCGCCTTCAAACCAAAATCCGCTAGTGCGTACCATCTTTCCGGGCACCTCGACAAAACGAGTTACACCCTCCACTCCGGCCAGGCGTTTCATTTCATTTTTTACCGACTCATCGCCAACGCTGTCGCGAGGCATCGTGAGTACGACTGTCTGCTCGCGATCAAAGCCCATGTTTTTGTTTAGCATGAAATCCAATTGCGCATAGATAATATATGTGCCCACCATAATCACAAAGGCGATGGCAAATTGAAATACCACCAATCCCTTGCGAAGCAATTGGCCTTTGAGGTTGCTCACAAAGTTTCCTTTGAGCACAGCGGTTGGCTTAAATCCCGAAAGGAAAAAGGCAGGATATGTACCGGCCACCACTCCGACAAAAAAAGTAATCGCTACAAAAATTAAAATCACTAACCCATTTTCAAGCGGATTGATGACGAGTTCTTTTCCGCTTAAGGTATTGAATTGCGGCAAGATCAAAATGAGTAACACCGATGCGAGCACCAAAGCGATAAAACTGATGACCACCGATTCACTTAAAAACTGAAATACTAATTGTGCCTTGCGGCTGCCCACCACTTTGCGAATGCCCACTTCGCGTGCGCGCTTAAGCGACTGAGCGGTGGTAAGATTCATGAAGTTGATACAAGCAATGATCAAAATGAAAAATGCTACTGCCGACATAATGTAAACTGTATTCACATTTCCGTTGGCCTCCACTTCCAGGCCGCGGTTAGAATAAAGATGAATAGAAGTGATGGGTTGTAACAAGATTTGATTGCGTGGCTGCTCGGGTGTAAGCTCTTGATACTTGTCCATAAACTCGGAAATCTTTTTTCCGAAAGCCACATGATCAATACCAGCCGGTAAAACCAGATACGTATAATGGTTAGTCAGGTAATTCCATCCCTCCTGTGAACCGGGTTTCATCGGTCCGAAATTGTCGGATGACACCATCATATCCATGTGCACATGCGAGGCTGCCGGAAGTGGTTTGAATACTCCGGTGATGCGATATTCTTTTTTGTCGTTGAGAAGTGTAAGCGTTTTGCCAATGGGGTCTTCATCTCCAAAATAGGCTTTTGCTTTCTTGGCAGTAATCACCATCGAGTTGATTTCGGCCAGAGCGGTTAATGGATTTCCTTTTTCGAGTTGAATATCGAGTACATCGAACACGGAAGAGTCGGCAAAGAAAACGCGTTCTTTATTCTTCGTTTCGTTGGCTGCATTTAGCACAAAAATTTCTGATGGCTTGATTCGGGTAAAACTCTCGACTTCGGGAAATTTATCTTTCAACAAACTGCCAATCGGGAAAGCAGATATCGCCCAATTGTTGGCTTCCAGGTTGATGGCCATTCTATAAATTCGATCGGCATTTTTATTTTGACGATCATAGCTCAATTCAAACTGAACAAACAAGGTGATCAGAATGCAACACGCCATGCCTATGGCGAGACCAATGATGTTGATGGATGCGTGCAGTTTATTTCTGCTCAAGGTGCGCAAGGCAACGAGCAAGTAACTTTTGATCATAGGTTCTTTGTTTTCGAATAGGTCGACTGAAATGCTTTGCAATTACAGTACCAAAGAAATAAACACCTATATGGAATTGATCGAGCTCCTCACGAAAGATGCGTTGATCGGTTGCGGATAAAATTGTCCGATAATGAGATTGGAAAATAGAAAGTCGGATTCTTAATTCACAATTTTTTCTTCGGCAAAATCGCCACGTAACGAACGGAAGCGCTTGCGCGCTTCTGCTGCATACACGCTGCCGGGAAACTTGTTGAGAAACTCACGGAAAATTTCTTGAGCTTTTACTTTATCGGCCAATTGGGTTTCATAGATATCGCCTTGCAAAAAGAAGGCATCATCGGCATACACATCATCTGGAAACTGCGTCAAGATTTTTTCCAAAAAGGAAATGGACTCTTTAAATTTTCCCTGCTTCATGTTCAGGTTTGCCTGCAACCAAAAGTAGTCGTCCATTATTTCTCTATTCATTCGAGTAGGCGGAAGTTGCACCCAAATGTATTCGCCCTCGGTTTCCACCAAAGTGTTCACATCGATCAGACCATATAAAAATGCTTCGGCTTGTCTCATCAATACTTTTCCGTTTTCAAAATTGAGAAGCTGCTTTTGCGCTACATCCATTTTGTTTTGATAAATCAACAATTCGATGTGGGCAAATTGCCGTAAGGATAGTCCCGTAGTGTCGAAGGTGGTGTTCTCTTTAATGCGCATACTCAAATCCATGGCATCGTTGGCGATTTCGCGAGTAGTCGCCTGTTTCAAAATATCCAAATGCTCTTGTGCCAATTTGAAATCTCCTTTGTAATACGAAAGCTTGGCGTTTCGCAATTTCGCATCATAGCCCAGTGGTGTTTCGCGCTGCGATTTTTCTACCTGCGAATAAAGCAGTGTTGCTTCCCAAGGTTCTTCTTTCAACAAATACACATCGCCCAACTCCATTTTCGCCTGGTTGCGGAGCATGAGTGATACTTTTGGGTTGGCTATTAATTTCGAAATGTCTTTTACAGCTGAGTCGAGTTCGTTTAGATAATATCCTTTCAGCAACGACTGGTTCAACCGCGCTTCGTGTGCATTCGAATTTTCCGGATAGCGCGAACAAAATTTGTCGTATTCGGCAATCAGGTAGCGCACAGAATCTTTATTGACTGGAAATGATTTTTTCACTTTGGCTTCGCGTGTACGGATGAGTCCGAGCTGGGCCGGCAAATAATTTTCGGTGTTGGCAAATTCTTTGATTACATACGAAAATGCTTTGTCGGCATTGGAGTAGTCTTTATTGTTCAGTGCGATTTGGGCGATTTCTAATGTTTTCGAATTTTCTTTTCGAAAGCGTTTATCGTAGGCGCGAGCTTGGATAAAGGCTCCGTAAAAATTTTTTTGCTGCAGATTCACCCATATAATAAGGTCGGCATAAATTTCTGACTGTTGGTATTGCTGTACTCGTTCCAGCAAAATCTGCTCAAGACTTTGCAGCTCTTCCGGTTTTGTAATCAGAAGCTGCATCAAATTTTTAATGTAGGCGCTATTCGCGGGTGTTTGCGTTACGTAGTCGAGGTACTCGTTTACCATTTCGGTGCGCTTTCCTTGAATTCGGTATAAGTTGGCGAGCTCCAGGGCAAAGAGAGCCGGACTGTTGGTAACATTTCGCGCCTGTTGTAAACTATAAACTGCATAGTCTACTAAATTTTTAGAGGCTAAGTAATCCGCGATTATTTTCGCTTTATAGACATCCTCGATTTGAATTTTTATAATGCTTTTGAGGTACTTGTCCGCTTTGGCCAATTCGCCAGCTCGAACATACACTACGCCTAAATCGAGGCGGTAGGTAATTCGATCGTCTTTTTTAATAATTTTTTCCACATAATCTTCGGCTTGCTTAAACTGACTCATGTCGAGCATCAGGTTAAGATAATTGTTGTGGATAACCGCTATGTTCTGAAAATCTTTGGCCAGTGTTTGAAAAGCCGCCAGTGCTTTGGGTTTTTCGCCTTTGCTTAAATATTCATTTGCGATTTGAATCTCTTGCTGATTTTGCGCAAGAAGTTGTACACAAGCGAAGACTAGTATTGTATTACAAATAAATTTTTTAAAAAATAATTGGTAGTAGTTAGTCGTGTTCATTTGTGGATAACTCCTTTAAATCCTTCTGATGTATATAAATTATGGAATTCTTTGGATCGATATCTTGGCTTTCTTAGTCCTAAGTGGATAAGGTAATCTTAATTTGTGAATTGTGGATAACTTATTACACATGGATTAATGTGAATTTACTTTGTGGTTATCTTCATGTTTATCCACAATTCTCTTGGCTTTGGTAATAGCTATATTCGAAATGTGTATAGCTTTCATTTTATCCACAAGTATTTATGCTTATCAGAAAGTTATCACCAATGGTCCTACTTCCCAATTTGCTCTAATAGGTGTTATTGTTTTACCGTCAAAATTCTTGTAGGTAAATACACGTTCGGGTTCGATTCTTAGCAGATAGTTTCCGATGTCCCATCTTTGGTTGTTGTTGGTGTCAATCGTAATCCTGATTTTGTAATCGCCCGGTTCTAAATTTTTGAAAGTGTGTGTTTTTGGTTTGTTGAGTTTTAGTACGACTTTATTACTGCGATCAATCAGCTCTATAAAGTAGTAAGGTTCTTTAGATTCTACTTTTATGGCTAATGAACCTACTTGTTCTGATTTGGGAATCCTGACTGGTTCGGTTTTAGTTCTTGATGAATCTTGTTCAATAGATACAAAGGCTCCTTTACCGTAATACAACATTGGTTTAACAGTCGAGATTTCGCCTTCTAGTTTTTTAGTTAATTGTAGTGTTAAATTTAGTGTATCCAATGTAATATCTTGATTACCAATTGGTTGGAAGTCTGTAGAATCAATTTGCACAAATACACTGTCGTAATTGATGTGTGACAAGAGTTTGTTAAATCGGATAGATTGAGTGATGATCTTTTTATCAGAGTCGTAATTGAGTGAGTTGAAGGATACAGAAAATTTTTCTTTTGACATCTTTGAATTGGTGAACTTAAGATAGACGGTTGTGTCTTTACGAACTTCTAAGCTATCGGTAACTGTCACTTCTAGTTGAAGAGAATCTCTGGAGAACTCGTCTTTTAGATTTCGGAATACGACTTCGTCTTGCTTCGTGCCGAAGTAGTAGATGAAATCGTTTCTGAGGTAGGGGTTAATCTTGATGGATGTAATTGCCTTATTTAGGCGCATAGTTGAAATTTTATCAGAAGATCGAAAGCTGGTGATCTTTAAGGGTCGGGCATCAACTTTTGCAAGTTCCACGTTTACGCTGTCCTTGCTTGGAATCTCAATGGTTTCTTTTTTAAATCCGAATCGTTCAGACTTACTTTCAACTAGGAGGTTCTTGTTCTTGTCATCGAAAGCGTAAATAAAATATTTTCCTGGTTTTAAGTTTTTGATAGAGAATTTACCTTTTTTATTCGCTTTGGTAAAATAGGTTGGGGTGTGTTTGAAGATGTTGAAAGTATCTGAACTGTAAAGAGCAACTGTAATCTTGTCCGGAATTTCTTCTTTAAAGATTTCGGATATTCTTCCTTGTATCTCTAATGAATCTATTGTTGACCCTGTGCTGAAAGCTAATCGTAAATTATTTGCCGGATTACTTTCTGTAATGTCTTGGATGGATTCTCTAAACGCGATACTGTAAGTAGTATTTTCTTTCCAACCTCCCTTCGTGCTTACAATGATCTTGTTTTTCTTCGCTGTGTATTTTATTTCTTTTCCGATGGATGGGCTTATTAGTACTTCTTCTTCCGGTGCTTTCAGTTTTACATATTCATCGAACGTCAGTTCAATTGTTTTGCCTGTAAAATTCTTTTGATTGTTGGCCGGATTCGATGAAACCAATTCGGGTGGTTTCTTGTCTTGTGGCCCGCCAGCTGGTGATGTCTGATTGGCACAATGTGAAAAGACAATAAGAATGATGGCTGCCCAGAAGTACTTCATTTCTTAATTATATAAATAAGACTTGAGTGATTTATTTCTTTCAATGCTTTCCGGTTAGAGGTTAGCCCCTGAAGAGTAGCCTTCATCATATTCATCAAACTTGACTGTTGTGGGTTTCTATACTTTTCGCTTAGAAGGCTTACATAGTATGCATCCAGTTTCATCGGAATCACTTCTTTTATTTTCATTCCATGTGTGTTCATCAAATTCTGCATGGTGGTTTTTGAAAAGTGCCACAAATGTCTTGGCACATCGTAAGCTGCCCAGTGCGACTGGTACTCTTTTGCATCCGGTGATTCATGATTAGGTACTGCTATAATAATTGTGCCATTCTCCTTTAGAACTGATTTTATTTTTTCTACCGTTTCATGAAGTTCATGTACGTGTTCAAGTACATGCCACATTGTAATCACATCGAAGGTTTGATTAATACTTTGAAGATCTGTGTAGATTTTTTGCTGAATTTTTTGTGATGCTTTTTCACGCGCTGTCTCTGTCGGCTCCACTCCGGTGACATTCCAGCCTGCCGTTTTCATGTGGTAAATGAACTCACCGGTACCACAGCCAACATCCAACAGTTCTCCTTTGATGTGTCGTTCCGATATCAATTCCTCTTTCCACCTGAGTGTAAAATTTCTTGCCATCAGGTATACCCGATCCAAAATTCCTTTTCCACCATCGGTATGTGAAATGTAACTATCCGATTGGTAATATTTTCCAATGGCATTTACCGGTGGTCTCGGGTTGGTAAACACAAATTGACAACTCGCACACTTTTGAACCTGAAAAGTTTCTTGCGTTGTCGTATAGTCAGTGGCCACTAATACATCTAATAACTCAGACGCTTGGCAGAGCGGACAGTGTGCTAGATTTTCCTGATTCATTATTTTCCCATGTAGACAGTGAGTACCGATACGTCAGCCGGAGATACTCCACTGATTCGTGATAGTTGACCGATGGTTTCCGGTTTTATTTTCTTCAGCTTTTCTCGAGCTTCTGATGATAGCGCTTTCACGCGATCATAGTCAAAGTCGGGACGGATTTTGTAGTCTTCCAGTCCCTCGATTTTAGTAGCCAGTTTTTGTTCACGGTCAATGTAGCTTACATACTTGGTGATGATCTCCACTTGTTGAAGAATTTCTTCTTCGTACTTTTCGAGCACCTTCCCTATTTCTGGATCAATCTGTTTCAATTCGTTCATGCCGATATGAGGTCGCTTCAAAAGATTTTCAGCGGGCATCTTTTCGCTGATGGTGGCGGTCTCTAATTCGGTGAGCGAATTGTTCACCACTTCTGGTTCTACTCGAAGAGCTTTTAGTTCTTTGGTGAGCTGTGTGATGGCTTCTTTTTTCTTAAGAAGATTTTGAAACCGTTCGTCAGTTGCCAGCCCAAGCTTGTGTCCTATTTCAGTCAGGCGCAGGTCTGCATTATCCTGACGTAACAATATTCTGTATTCGGCACGGGAGGTAAACATTCGATAAGGTTCTTGAGTGCCTTTGTTTACCAGATCATCGATGAGAACACCTATATAGGCTTCAGATCTTTTTAGAATCAACTGCTCTTTTTCATGCACTTTGTTGTGCGCATTGATTCCAGCCATGAGTCCTTGACATGCTGCCTCTTCATACCCCGTAGTGCCATTAATTTGACCTGCAAAATACAGATTGTCAATAAGTTGAGTCTCCAAGCTCATCTTTAGTTGTGTGGGCGGGAAGTAGTCGTATTCAATAGCGTAACCCGGCCTGAACATCTTGGCATTTTCAAAGCCGGGTATCTTAGTAATGGCGCTGTACTGAATGTCTTCTGGCAAAGAAGTTGAAAATCCATTGACATAGATCTCGATAGTCTTCCATCCTTCCGGCTCAACAAATATCTGATGCCTATCTCTTTCAGCGAACCTATTGATCTTATCTTCTATGGAGGGACAGTAACGAGGACCTAGTCCTTTGATTCTTCCCTGAAACATAGGTGATCGGTCGAAGCCTTTTTCCAGTTCTTTATGCACGGCTTCGTTGGTGTAGGTGATCCAGCAGCTTCGTTGCTGTGCCAACGGTTTGGTATCGGTATAAGAAAACTTCCCAGGGTTCTCATCCCCTTTCTGTTCTTCCATCGCGCTATAGTTCAGCGATCTTCCGTCAATTCGAGGTGGCGTTCCGGTTTTCATTCTACCGGCCTCAAAACCTAACTCTATTAGTTGTTCAGTAATTCCAGTAGCGGCTTTCTCTGCTGTGCGTCCTCCTCCAAAGTTCTTTTCTCCGATGTGGATCTTTCCATTCAGGAAGGTTCCATTGGTTAATACTACGGCCTTTGCTTTTACTTCAATCCCCAGTGCTGTTCTTACCCCTACTACTCGTTTATCTTTAACAAGTAGCCCACTTACCATCTCTTGCCAGAAATCTACATTTGGCATGGATTCAAGTGCTAGTCTCCATTCTTCGGCAAACAACATGCGGTCGTTTTGAGTGCGCGGACTCCACATAGCAGGCCCTTTAGATAGATTCAGCATGCGGAACTGAATCATTGACTTATCAGAGACAATTCCAGAGTATCCACCTAAGGCATCGATCTCTCGTACAATTTGCCCTTTGGCCACACCGCCCATGGCTGGGTTGCAAGACATCTGGGCAATAGTGTTCATATTCATAGTCACCAAAAGAACTTTGGATCCCATGTTTGCCGCAGCGGCTGCAGCCTCACATCCGGCATGGCCGGCTCCTACCACAATTACATCGTATTCCTGAAACATCTTAGTTGGTTAGTTCCACGTGAAACATTTAACACGTTTTTAGCGGATTTGATTTCAAATAGGTTCCACGTGGAACTATTTGCGCAAAGATAGGGAAGCTTCCTCTTTTTTGCGCATGAGGGCTTTATCGGCAGGTTTCTTGTCTTTGTATCCAATCAGGTGCAAAACGCCATGTATCATTACGCGGTCAAGTTCATCCTGAAATGGCACTTTAAATTTCTCCGCGTTTTCCTTCACGCGATCGATGCTGATATAAATTTCCCCTTCCAATTGCTTTGCCCCTTCGGAGTAGTCGAAAGTGATGATATCAGTAAGGGTATTGTGATTGAGGTATTGCTGATTGAGTTGCAGCAAGTAAGCATCCGAGCAAAAGATGTAGGAAACATCCAATACCTCGCGCTTTTCTTTTTGAGCGATGATTTTAATCCAATTGCTGGTCTTACGAGGTTTGGCGAGTGTGAATGAAATGTCTTCTATAAAAAACTGGATAGCCGCCATTAGTTCATATAGAAGCTAAGCTCCACCACTTTGCCCTTATCGGAGAAAGCCACCTCATCAGCAAGATGTTTCATGAGGAAGATGCCACGGCCACCAGGCTTTTCTAAATTTTCAGGAGCGGTAGGGTCTGGAAGGTTTTCATATTCAAAACCATTGCCTTCATCTTCCACTTTGAATTTGATCAAGTTTTCGTCAAAGGAAAGTGAAAGGGCTACGTTCTTGGCAGAGTTATTTTGATTGCCGTGCTTGATGGCATTGTTCACCGCTTCGGTCACAGCAATCATGATGTTGCCGTAGATATCGTCATTGAGATGGTATTTCTCCTTAGCATTATCAATAAAGCTTTCAATCATCCGGATGTTCTCGGTTAAGGAAGGAATCTCAATACTAATCTTCTTCATGCGCTAATAGTTCATTTTTTGGTGATCACTCGAAATGGACAAAGCCATACCAAATGCAATTCTGTTTTACTCTTTAGTCCCTATTCGTTTAAAATATTCGTTCACCTCCTTTTTGTAATAGGGAAACAACCGAGGAGGTAGTGTTTTCAACAATTCTACTTCTTTTTCTTTTAATCTTAAATACTCTTCAAAAGCGCGTGGCATTTCCTGCGTATAATCTTTGGCTGTCTCTCCTTTTCGCTCCTGATCCTGATTTTGCTCGCGCATCGATTTCTCCGCTTCGAGCAGTCGGGTGATGATTTCGTTTTGCCTGCGGATGGTTTGCTCGGTGATCTGCTTGTTAACCAAATCCATTTCAGTTTGTTCCATTTTGCCTGGTAAATCTCCGCCCGGAACCTTGCCCCCTTCTTGCTTCAACTTCTCCTGCATTTCCTGCAAGGCCCTACGAATGCGTTCTTGCTCCGCAGCCATACGAGCAAACTCTTCTGACAGTTGTCTGCCCGACTTGCCGCCTTTTTTCATTTCCTGCATTTGCTGATTCAATTGTTGTTGCATTTGGCCAAGATTGGGCATCTTTTGTTTTCCTTTCTTTTTTCCTTTGCCGGGCTTAGCATTCGCCATCATGTCCATCATCATATCAAAATGATCGTTCAGCATCAAAGCGAGGTTGTTGATACTTGTCATTGAGAATTGCATCTCCGAACTGGCGTTGCCTTTCTTGCGCTCCTTCACGTTCAACGCAGCTTTGTCCAGGTGATCGTTAAGCTCACCCACTTCTTTTGTTACAATAGAACCTAAGAAAGCGTCCTTCTTAGAAAGAGATAACAGGCTGTCTTCCAGCACTTTAGCGTCATCTTTTACCTTTAACTGCTGCTGGCCGAGGGTTACGTAACGGGGGTCGGTCTGTTGTACCTGGTTAAATTCTTTCATCAGATTCTCTTGATCGTAGGACAACTTGATCAAGCCATGGAGAATCTGGCGCAGGCTTTCCAGGTTGGCCATATCCATTTCCATCTCCATAGAGTTTTGCATGCCCTCCAGTTTTTGCTGCATTTTCTTCATCTGCTCCACCGCCTTCTTTTGTTGCTCCGAAGCTTTTTTGGGTTTGCCATTCTTCAACTCTTCTTTGCTGTTCTCTTGCGACTGCTCCAACTCCTGCATTTGTTGCTCGCTGGGTGTGTCTTCTGTTTTGTCCAATTCCTCACCCATCTTCTCCAACTCCTTCACGGTTTCTTTGAACTGCTCATTTTCTTTTTTCAACTGCTCTTGCTCTTCGGCCAACTTTTCAGCGCTTGGCTTTTCGTTATTTTGATTTTCATCATTTTTCTGACCGTCATTCTCTTTTCCGTTCTTGTCTTTAGACTTGTCTGGATTGTTTTCGTTTTGCTTTCCGTCCTTGTTTTCTTTTCCGTCTTTCGAATCACTGTTCTCTTTAGGTTCGGGTTTTTCTCCGGCCAGCTCTTGCGTTTTTTCCAATAGATTTTCCTGCTTCTCTTTTTGCTCTTTTATTTCAGAAATAGCTTGCTCCAGTTTGTAGTCGTATTGCAGTTGTTTGAAAAGTTCCAGCGTGCGCTCCAGCTCTTTTTCCATATTGATTTCTTTGCGATCCATTTTGTCGAGCAACTTTTGCATCTGCGATGGATCGGCATTTTCTTTCAATAGCTTTTCTAATTCCTGAAAAAGTTTTTTGGTTTCTTCGTCCAGCAACTCGTTCATAATTTTTTGTATCTGCTCCGATTTCTCGCGGATGCGCTCGCTCTCTTCCGTAAAGCTTTCTTTCTTTTGCTCGAGCAACTTGTTTTCTTTTTGCAGTTGCTGAATGGCCTGATCTAGTTTTTGTTTTTGCTGAACAAGCTCCTCCAACATTTTCTTGTCCTGCCAATCCAAACTTTGTTTTCCTTTCAGTCGCTCTTGGGCTTCGTCAATGGATTGCTTGAGGTCTTTCGCCTTTTGAATGCTTTGATCTATTTTGTTTTCAGCATTTCGCTGCGATTGCGCAATGTCTGCTTTCAACTCTTCATTGCCCGGAAGGGCAAACACGTAGCCGGCCGAGCGTGTGGATTTGCGACCGTTCACTCCGTCATTGTCCCATACCTGTAAGTAGTAATTTACTTTGTCGCCCGGCTGCAATCGGAGCGAATCGATCTTCCATTCGTAAAAGAAGTTTTGTTGATTGCGATTGGAGTTGAGCGGAATGGTAGTGGTTTTCAGTGGAGCTTCTTTATTTCCTTTGATGATCTGGTACTGAAGTTTTAATTCGGTCACACCATAATCATCCGTAAGTGATCCTCCCAAAAGAATATTTTTAAAGAGAATGGAATCTTGCAGGTTGTCCACAACAATTTGTGGAAACTGATCTTTAACGACAGCAATAGAGTAACTGATTTGCTCCTTGTTTTTGCTCTTATCGTTTTCCAGCAGAATCGAGTATTGATCAGGATCTTTGATGTTTTTACTGAAGTTGAAAAGTTGGTCGTCCACCATGGGCATCTCGTTTTCACCCAAGCCTGAGCTAAACGTAATTTTAGCACGAGTCGCATTGGCGGTGCCCACCTGCCAGGTTACTTTGGTTCCTTCCGGAATTTCCAGATTGCCCACATTGGTCATGCGCTCAGCTTTCCTGCCTAGATAAGAAGGGAAGGCGAGTTGCACATTGATTTTGGTTACTTCGGGACGGTTGATGATTTCAATTTTGTACCGATCAGAGTAAAACCCAGCCGCCTCTATTTGCAGATCAACTTCGTTTTGCAATTTTTCAAACAGGTATGAAAACTGACCCGTTCCGAGTGACTCCATCTTCCAGCGTTGGTTGCCAATCACGATATAGGCGCTTTCGGGTATTGAGCTACCTTTCAGCGAAAGCTGCAATGTAAAATCTTCATTGAAAAATGCCGACAAAGAAGGATTCCCTATCTGAAACGTGAACGGAGCCTGAGGCGAGAACTCTTGATTGAACTGAATGATACGCTTGGTGCTTTGTGTGAAAATCGATCGGTCGATGACCATCAACAAGAGAATAAAAGCGATGGCTGCGCCAAAATATTTTAAGTATTTGATGTTGTCGCGGAAGTTGATGGCCTCTTCGAATGAAATATTTTTAAAGGCATTGGATTTTTGTTGAATGCCGGCTTGCGCCAATGAACCGGAAGACGATGCGGCTAATTGAAGAACATTAATTAAGCGATCGCCAATGCCAGGAAAATGAAGACCAATCATGCGTGCGCTTTGCTCTTCGCCCAATCCGCGTTTGTAAATCCACCATGCTAACGGTGCCCGTAGAAAAAGAAAAATGCAAACGGCCACTAAAGCAAAGAATGTGGTGAAGAGCAAAAAGCGCACCCCTTTGCCCAACCATAGATTATATTCAATCAAACTAACCAGTGCCAGGTAAGCCAGCACCAATGTGATGGTGAGCATGGCTCCTTTGATAAAAAGATTGAGATAATACTTACGCCTGAAGGCTGTTACTTTCTCATGAATATCTTGAATCCCCTCTGTCATGCCTATGGTAGCAACGGTTTATCCACGAATATAGTTAGTTAATCCCATACGTATTTCCAGCTCTTATCCGACTGGCGCTTCCACACTGTGTGAAAAATCCCGGTTTTAGTAGTGATTTCACCGGAGCTATCGGACAAAGTCATTTTGTATTTCCCATACGTGAAAGCCATATCCCCAGCCTCACTCACAAAAACAGAGTCCGGTGCCCATTGCAGGCGCGCATTGTCCAAACCAGTCTTTTTGTAAAAATCTAAAATCGCTTCACGGCCATGGATTAGTTCCCCACGGTTAATGGTGGCATTCTGATCGGCAAACTCGTAAAATGCCTGAGCGATGCTTTTCTCTGCCGCCCTTTTTTCGAAAGCCGCTTCTGCCGCGACAATTTCTTGTTGGATGTTTTGCTCCTTGGGCTGACAAGCAACTAAAATGCAAATGAGTAAAAGGTATTTCATTGGAGTTAAAAAAAATCAGTCGTTAAACTTGAGCGCCAATCCAACAAGAAGGAAATCCAATTAGTACAATCAGCAGAGCTGATAATAAAAAGCTTCGGCCATTTTCTTTAGACTTATTTATAAATGAAGCGATAGCAACAATAAAATTTAACCCAGAGTGTATGGATATGCAAAAAGCTAATCCAATTAATATACCCAAGCCTTTTTCTGATCCACTGCTAAAGGCTATTATAAGAATGGTATATACGAGCAATATGATCAGATTGACACCCACTATTTTATTCTTCATAATCTAGGATTTAGTTTCCTCTATCAATATTTCATTTAATCTTTTCGCCTTGTTATCGCGATAAAACAAATTCATCGTTTCAAACGGTATGATATTTAAATCTTTGTTTACGATGTGCACACATGATTTTTTTACGGCTCTGACATCAAAATTATGAGCATCCATAAAATGCATAATAATAATGCGAAATAGATTATCGTAACCCAATTGTGGAGCATCAATAGTTGGCAAGCAGCACAAAATCGATTTTAATTCTTCAGAGGCTCTTTCAACCGAATTGCCCGTACTGAACATCTGAATCATGTGACTTTTCAATCGCTCATCCTGTTCGTAGACAATTGTATTTTTGGAGTTGTTCAATAAGTCATCCGGATTGATATAACGTGTAAGCGGAAAGACCTGATCATCGATCTTTAATGCGTAGCCCATAACCAAAGCATCCGGATTGCAAGGCACCGGCAAAAGATCATCTTCATTGAAAATAGCACTTTGCTTTAGTATCTCTTTGCGCACCTCAGTGAGAGTGATCCGATTCAATTGCGGATCGTGATTCTCTAATCGGCCTGCTACTTGAGTCGGCTGAAAAGTAATTCCCCGAACGCATTTTTGTTGTAAGGCAAACTCGATTAACGATCCTATTTCTCCATCATTAAGTCCCTTTTGCAGGGTGACTACCAGCGTGGTTGACAAATTAAATTTATTCAGATTTTCAATGGCCTTGCGCCTTACCTCTACTAAGTTTTCGCCCCGTAGTTTTTCTAACACGTGAGGCTGCAGTGAGTCGAATTGTAAATACACCTCAAAGTCTGGCGTGTAACTCGAAAGCTTTTGAACAAAGGCCTCGTCTTTTGCAATGCGTATACCATTCGTGTTAAGCATTAAATGCCGAATGGGCTTTTTCTTAGCAATGTCCAATATTTTAAAAAAATCAGGATGAACGGTAGGTTCACCACCACTGATTTGTACCACATCCGGCTGACCCTCATTTTCAACAATTGCATCCAGCATTGCTTCGATCTCTTCCAGCGTACGATGTCTTCCAAAGTGAGGCGAAGACTCTGCATAGCAAGTCGGGCAAGTGAGATTGCACCGGTCGGTAACTTCTATTACTGTAAGGCATGAGTGTTGTTCATGATCCACACACAAGCCGCAATCATACGGGCAACCGTAGTGGGTAGCCTTATTGAATTTTAATGGCATTTCACTGGGCTTCATGTATTGGCGACACTTCTTGTAATATTCAATATCGTCAGCAATTAGAACTTTTTCCCGACCATGCTCTTGACAGTTTTTGAGCATGAAAACTTTATCATCCTGAAACACAATTTTAGCATCAACTCTTTTCAAACAAACCGAACAGATGCTGAGGGTAAAATCATAATACGTATAAGGTCTTTCAGGCATATAAAGATTG
>JABFSO010000198.1 GCA_013140555.1 Cyclobacteriaceae bacterium
GCCATTCAGGGAGCAAAAGCCATTAACTATGAAGGTGTAGGAACCATCGAATTTTTGGTTGACAAATACGGAGATTTCTATTTCATGGAAATGAACACCCGTATTCAGGTGGAGCACCCGATCACCGAAGAAGTTACAGATTATGATTTGATCAAAGAGCAAATCAAAGTAGCGGCCGGTGTGCCTATTTCAGGAAACAACTACTACCCAAATTTGTATGCGATGGAATGCCGTATCAATGCCGAAGATCCGGCCAACGGATTCCGTCCTTCTCCGGGTAAGATTACGAACATTCACATGCCAGGCGGGCACGGAGTGCGTATCGATAGCCACGTTTACTCAGGCTATACCATTCCTCCAAACTATGACTCCATGATTGCCAAGCTCATTGTTAGCGGCCAATCGCGTGAAGAAGTAATCACCCGAATGAAGCGTGCTTTGAGCGAGTTTGTGATCGAAGGTGTGAAAACGACTATTCCTTTCCATTTGAAGCTAATGGATAATGCTACTTTCAGATCAGGAAAGTTCAACACGAAGTTTTTGGAAACATCTTTTGACTTCTCTGAATTGAAATAATTTATTCGTAAGAATGATATCGAAAAGGCCTGGAGAAATTCAGGCCTTTTTGTTTAATACGGCTTTTGTCCAATGTAATTGCCGGGTGGATTGTAATTGCACACCCAGATTTCCTGATTGCCGCATTTTGCCATGCCGCAGCCCACCTCGGTGGTTTTCTTCCAAATCAGTTGCGTATAATGGCCGCACACACCATTCTTGCATTTACCTAATATCGAATCATAATAAACAATTTCAGATGCCCACGCGTCTACCACGTCTGCGGGCAGGTTCTTTAATCCGGAAGACCAATAAATGTTTTCACCATACGCTGAGCCATTCCATTTACCCTTTGACGGGCGGTGCTTCATATCACATCCTTTTCGCGCCAATTCACTGGCCCAAGCTTGGGCAAAGTCGGCTAGCTTATCAGACCACACCAACTGAGGAGTTCCTACTTTCTGCCGCCAATAATTATGACGGTCTACCATTCCTTTCATCTTTTCGGGCTCTGACTTTTGGCTAATCGGAGCAGCCTGAAACAATAAGAATATACTGAATACCGTGAAAACGCGAACGAGTTTGCTGCTCATAAAATCAAATTTCGATTTCTAACATCCAAATCCTTGATGAGTAGCGAAGGTACACCATTTAAAAATAAGTCATCCAGCTAGAATGGGCTCCATTTGAGGTCAATTTCCAGACAAAAAAAGCCATCCCTAACAAAAGAGATGGCTTGGATTGTAAGTATCAATCGTATTTAATCCTGCTTACCAAACATCACGAGGTCATTTACATTGATTTCGGTGATGTATTTCTTTTCGCCTTTGTCGGTTTCGTAGTTGCGGTGCACCAGTTTACCTTCCACACATACTTCCATTCCCTTTTTCAAGTACTTTTCCGCTATTCCGGCCAACTGCCCCCAAATAACAATGTTGTGCCACTGCGTATCTTCTACCTTGGCACCTTTCTGGTTCTTGTACAAATCCGTGGTGGCGATGGTAAAACTGGCCTTTTTTGATTTGTTGAATTCCTTCACTTCAGGGTCTTTACCCAGGCGACCAATTAGCTGAACACTGTTTCTCAAACTTTTCATAATTTTAGTTTTTAAGGTTTATAAATGAATTGGTTGCCAATCGCTGCGGGGATCAGACATTGACGATACAAAGGTGAAAGGCAAAATCAAGTATAGTCGTAGGTTAGTCATTTACTTTCGTTTATATTCACTTGTAAACGTTTATAATCGGAAAATATGGCCAAAACAACCGAAAAAGCCTGTTTGGAGTGTGGAGAAAAACTCAATGGACGAGCAGATAAAAAATTCTGTAGCGACCAATGCAGGGTATCTTTCAACAACAAACTGAATAGCAACGAAACAAATTATATGCGCAACGTGAATTATACGCTACGCAAAAACAGGCGCATTTTGATGGAAAGCAATCCCACCGGCAAAACCAAGATGACCCGCGATAAACTGTTGCAAAAAGGATTTGATTTTAGCTATTTTACCAATACTTATAAAACCAAAGAAGGATCTATTTATTATTATTGCTACGAACAAGGCTACCTGCCCATTGAAAACAACTGGTACCTTCTCGTGACTAAGAAAGAAAACTAAACTAATTCCAAACTATAGAAGGCTACTATTATGAAGTGAACAGTATATATTAACTAAACCAAACAAACTCCCCATGAAATCCCCAAAACCAATTAAGTTTCTAAAAGGTGAAAAAGTATCTGTATTGCCTTGGAAGAAAACCCCGAAAGGCCATCGTTACGCCATTACGAACCATGGTCGAACCATCAGTTATACCGATGATGTAAAAACAGGTCGGTTGCTTAAATCTGCCAACTTAGGTGGATATCCAGGCATCTCCTTCCGCATTGGCGATGAAAACAGAAGTATCAACATTCACCGGCTGGTAGCTCAAGAATTTGTAAAACAACCCAGCAAAAAACACAAGAAGGTGATTCACTTGAATTTTAAGAAAGACGACAACCATTACAAAAATTTAAAGTGGGTTACCGTAGAACAACAGTTTGAACACGACAAGAAGAATCCAAACTATGCAAGTCGTGGTGGTAACTTCAAGTTAAATGCCGATAAGGTGCGTGAGATTAAAACCAGTTTACAAAAAGGCAAATTCACGTTGCGTCAAATTGCCAAGAAGTATAAAGTAAGCGATATGCAAATCTATCGTATTCGCACTGGCGAAAACTGGAGCCATATCAAAATCTAAATAAGAGCTAGCTACATGTGGACATTACAAGGTAAAAAGGCGTTGGTAACCGGTGGCACCAAAGGAATTGGGCTCGCCATCACAAAAGAATTTCTCGACTTAGGTGCAGAGGTGTTGGTAGTAGCACGCGACACCAAGAGCATTCAAGGAAAATTGAAAAATTCTGCCAACCTCTTTACCATGGATGGAGATGTAGCCAATCCTGAATTTAGAAAACAGCTCATTGAAAAAGTTACCCACAACTGGAACAAATTGGACATTCTGGTCAACAATGTGGGTACCAATGTTCGCAAAAAGTTTGTCGAGTATTCTGAAAATGAATACCGACAACTTTTTGAAACGAACCTATTCAGTTGCACTGAAATTTCACGTTTAGCCTATCCCCTGCTTAAGAACTCCGGCAAAGCCAGCGTCATTCAAATGGCCTCAGTGGCTGGTAGTTTCGATGTGCTATCGGGGCCGCCCTATGGCATGACCAAAGCTGCCATCATTCAACTTACGAAACATCTCGCAGCCGAATGGGCGGTGGACCATATTCGGGTTAACTGTGTTTCTCCGTGGTACATTGAAACCCCGCTTACTCAACCTGTGCTTTCGCAACCCGCCCGATTGGAAAAAATTTTGGAGCGCACACCATTGCAACGCGTAGGCCAGCCAGAAGAAGTGGCCAGTTTAGTGGCTTTTTTGGCTATGGACAAAGCCAGCTACATTACTGGTCAGAACATTATGGTAGATGGCGGAATGAGTGTGAAGGGGCTTTAAATTAGAGGGTAAATTGGCTATCAACTGTTAGCATAAGTTTATAGTTACATTATTATTACTCAAACCAACATCAAATTTGAATCGAGCTATTGCCTGATTAGATTTATATCCTCTACTTTGCAGTACAATATGGAGAATCAAAAGGCAATTAAAGCGTTTACTCTTCTAGCGGTACTGCTAGGATCGCTTTTATTTTCTTTTGCGTACAATGCACAAAAAGTTAATCCTGACCGCGATCAACAAAATTGCTCAATCAGTGAAATTCCTGATGATGATAGAATTTCTTTTATCAGAAATAGCGAAGAAGAAGTTAACTCCACTAAAGTAAACCTAGATCACAATCATTTATCTGAAGGCAATTGGCACTTTCAAATCCAAAACGATAAAAAGAGTGCTAGTCATATAAATCGAACGAACCCTTCAAACACTCGAAAATTGTATCTTCGGCTCGAGCGTTTACTGATTTAAGCTACCTCCACCCCTCTCTCTCTTTTTTGCTTTCTGGCTCAATAGCCAGTTCTCATTAATTTCATTTAATCTTATTAATCATGAGGCCTATCATGCTCTTGTGGTTGCTCGCTTTGGTATATTTTACCGCAGAAGCTCAGCAATCCAAAACAGATACACTATCTATTACCTACGACCAAGCCAAAGTACTTTTGGTGAAGCAAAATCTATCATTGGTCGCCAACCGCTACTCGATAGACATTGCCGATGCTGAGGTTATTCAAGCCAAACTTTGGAACAATCCCAATTTCGTTTGGAACCAAGATATTTATAGCAATGAGCAAAACACCTACTTCAACGCAGACTTACAAAAGCTCATCCAGATCGAACAAATTTTCTCCATTGCCGGTAAGCACACCAACACGGTAAAGCTGGCAAAATTAGGATATGAGTTGAGCAAACTTCAATTGCAAGATGTGATGCGCAGCTTACAATTCGATTTAGGCAATCACTTTTTTGCGCTGGAAGCCGCCCAACAAAAACAAGCATTGTATGAATCTACCGTTCAGCGTTATAATCTATTAATCAAAGGGGCAGAAGAGCGCTTGCGCGTAGGAGCCATGGCGGCCAACGAAGTGTTACGTCTTCGATCTGAACAGATTGCTGTACGTGCAGAAGCCACTCAAAATAAAAATGAAGTATTAAATGAATTAAGTGCCATTCGGATTCTTCTCAACTTAAATGAAAAGGTATATGTAAAGGCATTGCAGCCAGCAACACCTTCTAATCTGGTAGGATCACTTGATCTTCTCATCGATCAGGCTTTGGAAAGTAGAGCCGATTATTTGATCAGCAAAAAACAAATATCATTTGAGACTCAAAATTTGAAATTGCAACGCTCCATTGCAGTTCCCGATTTGAACATCGCTTATCAGCCACATGACAAAGGGAGTAACTATGTGCGCCCCTATCAAGGTGCAAATTTAGAATTCAATATTCCGCTCTTTAATCGAAACCAGGGAAATATTAAAATGGCAAAAGCAAAAATAGCGCAATCTGAAGCCAACGCTTACTTACTCGAAAATACAGTTCGAAATGATGTATCAAGTTCGTATGATCAATTTATAAACAGTCAAAATGGGTTTCAGGACTTTACCAAGGATTTTTTAAAGGAAACCGAAGAATTGAACACCAATGCAAATGAAAACTATGGTAAAAAAATTATCAATATTCTTGAATTCATTGACCTTCAAAGAATCTACATGATCAATAAAATACAATTTGTTGATCTTCGAAATGCATACTTAAAAGCGATCAATCAACTCAACTTCTCTGTTGGAAAAGAAATAATAAAATAGAAACGAAATGAAAATACGATACTCTTTCTTATTGCTCAGCATCTGGATGCTGGCCTGCACAAAAAAAGAACAACCCACAGATACTGTCACATTCCGACTTAGTGAAACGATTTCTAAGGGAAAAGAACTAGCCGTTTCCAAGTCTGAGGTGGTAAAAACCGAGCTTATCTTAAACGGAAAAATTACGCTGAATGAAGACAAAGTAGCTCGCGTGTTTCCACTGGCTGGTGGTTTCGTGAAAGAGCTCTATGTGGAGCTTGGCGACTATGTAAAGAAAGGGCAAATACTGGCGATTATTCGCAGTCCTGAAATTGCGGGATTTACACGAGAAGGTGTAGATGCCGAAGCGCAACTGCGAGTAGCAGAAAAAAATGCTCAGGTGGCGGAACAGCTATTCAAAACAGGAAACATTTCTGAGGTAGAATTAATTAACTCGCGCAAGGAATTGGAAAGTGCCAAAGGTGAGGTAGAACGCACCCGAGCTGTGCTTGATATGTACAGCGCTGGTAAGGAATCTATTTACCCTATCAAATCTCCTGTATCCGGTGTCATCGTTCAAAAAAACATCGCCCTGAATATGGAGTTGCGAACAGAAGATATTAGCCCTGTATTTGTTGTTGGCAACTTGGACGAAGTTTGGGTAATGGCAAACATTTATGAATCCGACATACCAAACATAAAAGAAGGATATCAGGCAGAAGTGATCACTACATCGTATCCAACTAAAATCTACAATGGTAGAATAGACAAAATATTCAACATTATAGATGCCGAAACCAAAGTACTTAAAGCGCGAGTTACCTTACCCAACAACAACTTCGAGCTAAAACCAGAAATGTTCGCTCAAGTAAAAATCAATTACAACGAGCCCTATTCCAAAGTGGCTGTACCATCGAGCGCCATCATTTTTGATAAGAGTCGGTACTATGTGATGGTCTACCTAAGCGACACGAATATCGAAACCAGAGAGGTAAAAGTTTTTAAGGATAACAAAGGCATAACATACATCGATGAAGGACTTAAAGATGGCGAAAAAGTTATGACCAAATTCCAGCTATTGGTGTACGATGCTCTTAACGACTAATCTGTAACAGAATGGAAAATCTTGTTAAGGGAATCATATCGTTCTCGTTGAAGAATAAATTCTTCACGTTTTTTACAACTGGTGTTTTAGTCATTGCCGGCATTTGGAGTTACATCAAAACTCCATTGGAAGCATTTCCGGATGTAACGAACACACAGATTATCATTGTAACGCAATGGAATGGCCGCAGTGCAGAAGAAATCGAGCGATCGGTAAGCATTCCGATCGAAGTAGCCATGAACTCCGTGCAGCGCAAAACCAGCGTTCGCTCCATTTCTATGTTTGGGCTATCTGTCATTAAAATAATTTTTGATGATGATGTAGAAGATTTTTTTGCCCGGCAACAAGTAAACAACTTGCTGCGCAATGTCAATTTGCCGGAAGGTATAGATCCGGATGTGCAGCCTCCATACGGCCCGACAGGTGAAATCTTTCGTTATACCTTAGACAGTAAGCGAAGCACTACAGAATTGCTTGCATGGCAAGATTGGGTGATTGATCGTCAACTACGAGCAGTACCGGGAGTAGCAGATATTGTTTCTTTTGGGGGCTCGCGAAAAGTTTACGAGGTAAATGTAAACCCACTCATGCTTTCGAAGTATGATATCACGCCACTAGAAGTATATGAAGCCATAGCCAAAAGTAACGTCAATGTAGGTGGCGATGTCATTGAAAAGAACGGACAAGCGTATGTTGTGCGCGGAATTGGATTGCTCACTAGCATCGCAGACATTGAAAACATATTAATCGAAACCAAACACGATGTACCTGTATTAGTAAAGCATGTTTCAGATGTACGCGAAGGCTCCATTCCTCGTGTAGGGCGAGTAGGGCTCGATGAAAATGATGATGTGGTAGAAGGTATTATTGTCATGCGCAAAGGAGAAAATCCGGCTCAAGTTTTGGAACGTGTAAAAGCTAAAATTGCAGAAATCAATGAAAAAACGTTGCCATCAGACATTAAGATGGTAACATTCTATGATCGAGATAAATTGATGGACTACTGCCGCGAGACGGTGTTGGGTAATCTCATTGAAGGTATTTTGTTTGTGACCTTCGTGGTATTCATTTTTATGTTGGATTGGCGAAGCACTGTGATCGTTTCGATTATCATTCCATTGGCGCTTTTGTTTGCTTTTATGTGTCTCAAAGCGATGGGCATGTCGGCCAATTTACTCTCGATGGGCGCCATTGATTTTGGTATCATCATTGATGGTGCTGTAGTAATGGTGGAAGGACTCTTTGTTCTACTCGCTCATCGCGCACATGAATTAGGAATGGAGCAATACAATAGTCTGTCTAAACTTGAATTGGTAAAAAAAGCAAGTTCAGAATTAGGAAAGGCTGTGTTCTTCTCGAAGCTAATCATCATCACCAGTTTAATTCCTATCTTCTCCTTTGAAAAAGTAGAAGGCAAACTTTTCTCGCCATTGGCCTACACACTTGGCTTTGCTTTGTTGGGTGCGCTCTTCTTCACTCTTACATTAGTTCCTGTATTGTGCAGTATTCTTTTTGATAAGAATGTAAAAGAACGTCATAATCCATTGGTTAACTTCTTTAACCGCATTGTGTCGAAGGGATTTGCATACACATCGACCCATAAAAAGCGAAGCATCTTTGCTGCCTTACTTATCCTTGCCGGTAGCTTATTCTCCTTCAACTTTCTTGGTTCAGAATTTTTACCAACGCTGAATGAAGGGGCTTTATGGGTAGAGGCTAAATTGC